>JBBRID010000020.1:0-18865 GCA_038221635.1 Burkholderiales bacterium | reverse complement strand
TGGGCGTCACACCTCGCTCACCCGGTTCGCGAGACAATGCAGTGTTTCCTAGCTTGGAGTTGTAAATGGAACTGACCGCCGTTCTCACTCACGCCGAAGAAGGTGGCTTCATCGCGCTGAACCCGGACTGACAACGCCACCAACGGTATTCATTCGGGGAATGTTGCCAAGCACCATCATCCGAAGACCGATGAGATTCAATACATCATCGAAGGAAGCGGCGCCATGTGGTTGGGCAGCGAGCACGGGGTTCAAGCCTGGAACCTTGAGCATCATTCCCAAAGGCACGGCTCATGGCGGTACCATAGTCACGAGCGGTCCGGTCAAGGCTCTTGCCATAAAGATTCCGCCGCAGCCGAAAGACGATGTCGTCTTCGTCAACTGAGCAATACCAGGCGAGCGCGGCCGGCGATGACTCAAGTCCACACGAGATCTCGATTCAAAGCGAAGTTGCTTCGTCCGGCAAAGCCTGGCAGTGACACATCGTGGGGATTCGTCGTGCTGCCAAGGGAGGTGAGCGAAAAGCTTCCGAGACGTGGACGGACGACCGTTGATGGAGCCATCAACGGGCACCGTTTCCAGGTGACGCTCGAGCCGGATGGGCAGTTGAGCCACTGGCTACCGGTGGGTGGTGATCTGCGCAATGCTGCAGGCGCTGACTTTGGCGACATCGTCACGCTCGAACTCATGCCTGTGGGTTTCGACCCGTCCGGGTACTACAGCAAGGCCTTGCGTGCGCCCGAGGCGGAATGATCTTTCAAAGGGGGCATGACGTCGAATGCGATCACGATCGAAGCGCGCGGGTTGCGCTTCGCCGGAACTTGACGATCAAGCGCAGCGCGACTCTCCGCCGTATTCAAACGCCAGGGCGCAGACCTGGACCTTGAACCTGATATGTCTCAATGATGTCCAAGCACTCGAACTGGCAAGACCGATGGCAGATCGATCGAGAAGGTGGCACAGCAACGCATGAGTCGGGATTGCAGGTTCAACTCCAAGATGGCGTTGGAATCGCAGCAAATTCGGCACAGATCGAAAGCATGCTGATTCCGATTCATGGCGCGCACAACGCCCGGCCGATGGTCGTGCGCTTGACGCGCGAAGGCGCGCAGATGCTGATTGATCCTTACGCGAGGGGCTGGCGTGGGTCGGAAGGCAAGAAGCTTTAGCGGTCACAGCGACAGCATCGAGGGCGGATGAAGTTGAAATTGGCAACACCGCCCTCCGGCGATTCGAGGTCTTCGGCCCAGTTCAGAACTCATGCGGTGAGCACCATGTCAGTCCATGCTTGTGAAATTCCTGTTCCCTCCTTTCTCCGGAAATACAAGGACGGTACTGGCCATGCCGATTGCTATGTCACGGAAGTACCTGGCCTGATCACGCAACCTCAGTTCGTCGAGGCGTTTTACACGTCACCGCTGTTCAAGATCGAGAGAACCATCATCTCCTGCCTCGCCTCGAAGCCGGCAACAGATTCCGATGCCAAGCAGCTTGCTGCTGGCAACGCATCGAAATTTTCTGCCTGGAGCGTGGAAGCGCAATCACCCTCGGAGTTGCTGCTCGCAGATTTCACTGGCCGCACAAGGTCCTGGCTTATGGCGCTGCCATGCGTTGGTTCGCCGGTTGCAACCAGAACGCGCCTCTACTTCGGCTCCGCTGTTGTTGCGCGAACGGTTCGAGGCTCTCCACAGCCAAACATGGGTTGGGCCTTCCACTCGCTACTTGGGTTTCATCGCGTGTACTCACGCCTGCTTCTCTCCACGGCAAGCGGGCGGGTTGGCTCAGATTAGTATGGTTCAGCCTCCGCAACGACTTGGCTGCTCAGAACGACGAAGTGAAGCGAGACAATGTATTACCAAGGGACCTGATGGAATGGCTATGCAGTCCGACGGCCCAGACGCGCGGTGAGAATGGCGGCCTGACCCACCTGTTCAGATGGCCGCTTGCCTTGATCGGCAGCCCACACGATACCCGTCGGTGACGGTCAATCCCCAACGTATAAACGGAGACAAAGTATGTTCAATCACATCATGATCGGCTCAGACGACATCGAGAGATCAAAGAGCTTTTACGACGCGGTGCTTGGCATTCTCGGAGCGGGTGAGCCACTGCGAAACAATGCGAGTTCTGGCCACGCGCGGCTCTTCTACCGGCACGATGGAAGCACCTTCTGCATCACCGAGCCCATCAACGGAGAGAAGGCGAGTGCAGCCAATGGCGGCACCATCGGTTTCAAGTGCAAGTCGCCAGAGCAAGTGAAAGAATTTCACGACACTGCGGTTGCCCATGGCGGCCAGTCCATCGAGGGTGAGCCGGGTCTTCGAGATGGTTCGACGGGACCGCTACACCTGGCCTATGTGAGGGATCCCGACGGCAACAAGCTTTGCGCGATTCATCGTCCCAAGTAGGGTGGTCGTGCGACTCAGTCTAGAGCTCGAAGCCGGTGCGACCCACAGCCCCTCACATGAACCCGAAGATCGGACCCGTGAGACACGGGGACACCCGACGCCTGAACGCGGGGCGATCGGCTCTGCCTGCAGGTATTGCCATATCCTGGTCGACGCCGGTGCTGAACTGGCGCAATGAAACTCAAACGTCCTGGAGAATCGGTCTTGGTGTTCAGTTGACGCTGGCTGAGCGCTGAGACTGCCATTCATCTGGAACATTGCACCGATGCACATTGCCATCCTGACTTTTCAAGGCTTCAATGAACTGGATTCGCTGGTCGCGCTCGGCGTTCTGAACCGCATCAAGAAGCCGGGTTGGCGCGTCACACTTTGCTGCCCTGAACCCGTCGTCACCTCGATGAACGGCGTGATGATCCATGCGCAGTCGCAGCTGGAGGAAGCCTGCTCGGCCGATGCGGTGATCGTGGGCAGTGGCATCAAGACGCGCGAGATCGTCGAGGATCAGGCGCTGATGTCGGCACTGCGCCTGGATCCCGCGCGCCAGTTGATTGGGGCGCAGTGCTCTGGCACGCTCGTGCTGGCCAAGCTCGGCCTGCTCGGCGCGGTTCCGGCGTGCACCGATCTCACGACCAAGCCCTGGGTGCTGGAAGCCGGCATCGAGGTGTTGAACCAGCCGTTCTTCGCAGCGGGCAATGTCGCGACGGCGGGTGGTTGTATCGCATCCCAGTATCTGGCGGCGTGGGTCATCGCCCGACTGGAGGGCCGCGAGGCCGCCAGCGATGCGCTGCACTACGTGGCACCGGTTGGCGAGAAAGACGAGTATGTCAACCGGGCCATGAAGAACATCGAACCCTACCTGCCCCGATAGCCGAGGTGGGAATCCAATGCTCGAACTCGTCACGCCCGCCGCGGGTCATCTGGCCAGCTACGCCGCAGCGTTGAAGCGGGGCTGGTCGCCGAATAACGAGCGTGGCCTGGCGGCCGCGATCGAAGAACTCGAACGGATCGAGCGCGATTCAAGCGCCTTCATCGAGTCGTTGGACGACCGGGACGCCAAGGGTCCGCCGGTCACGATGCCGGATGGCTCGGTTGTGCCGCGTCTGCCCGGTTTCAGGCGCTGGATGTGGGATGGCGAGTTTGCAGGTTCGATCAGTCTTCGCTGGCAACGCGGGACGGTCGAGTTGCCGCCGTATTGCTTGGGGCACATCGGCTATTCGGTGGTGCCATGGCGGCAGAGACGGGGCTATGCAACGGCCGCGCTGCGCTGCATGCTGGACGAAGCGCGTGGTTTGGAAATGCCCTATGTCGAGGTCACGACCGATTCCGACAACCTGCCGTCGCAGAAGGTGATTCTCGCGGCCGGTGGCCAGCTTCACGAGCACTTCAACAAGCCTGCGCAGTTCGGCGGCGGGCCCGGCTTGAGGTTTCGGATTGCCCTGGCCCAAGAATGAACTTCGATCTGTCGGACCTTGCCGACATGTGGCGAGATCGGGTTTCACCCGGTCTCGGCATCAGCCGCACGCTCACGAAGGTGCCGGTCTACAAGCTCGATATCGTCTCGGGATCCGGCACTTCGCGCTGGCTTTACAGCGCAGTTGGCCAGGTCGGCGACGCGCAGGATCCGCGTCCGTTCTATTCATGGTGGTGTGATCCGAAGGCGCTCAACAGGCTCTTGGGCATTCCTTGACTCGCACACTTGCATCCCCGACATATGCGATTCACCGGCACCCTCAAGACCTGGAACGATGAGCGCGGCTTTGGCTTCGGGGCAGACCGAGCGCCCGGTTCAGGGCCGAAGCATCGGCGCCGTGGACCTGGCCGCGCGTGCTGGCGATCCCGGCCTTCGCGGTGCTTTATGCCTGCGTCGCAACGCGTTGGGGTTCCACACAATTCGTCTTGCTCGGCTATTTGGCTTTGAGCATTGTTGCCTTCGTCGCCTACGCGATGGACAAGTCAGAAGCAGTGGCCGGCCGGTGGCGAACACCGGAGCCAACCCTGCACATCCTCGGTTTGGCCGGCGGCTGGCCCGGGGCGCTGTTGGTGCAGCAGCTGCTGCGTCACAAGACCAGGAAACCCGGCTTCATCTTCGCCTTCTGGATCACCGTCTTGCTCAACGTGGCCGTTTTTGTTGCCTGGCATGCCGGTCTGCTGCCCTTGCTTCCGCCGCCCGGTGGGGAACCTCGGTATCAGTGACCACTCGGTCGAGACCGTGGCCTTTGGTTGATCCGCACTGGTCAGTGCGTCGATGTCGCCGTAGGATTGCCCTCCCTCAATCAAAACCCGGGAGTGGGCATGGCAGGCTGGTACGAAGTGACAAAGAACGACAAGGACCAATTCACCTTTGTGCTGAAGGCGGCGAACGCGCAGGTCGTGTTGCGCAGCGAACAATACGAGGCCAAGGCATCCGCGATGAACGGCATTGCCTCAGTGCAGGCCAACTCGCCGATGGACGAGCGCTACGACCTGAAGACCGCCAGCGACGGCCGCTTCTACTTCAACCTGAAGGCGGGCAATAGCCAGATCATTGGCACGAGCCAGATGTACGCGTCCGAGCAGACGCGCAAGACGGGGGTGGAGTCCGTGAAGGTGAATGGGCCTTCGACGGACGTGCGCGAGGTCTGACCGGACGAGTCGATCTGGCGCTTGAGATTCGACCGCTGTTCAGCTCATCGTGTCGCCAGCACTCCACCCGGCACCCACCCACCTCCGAGCGCCCGATAGACCGCTACCAACGCCGTCGCCGAGCCAACCTGCGCCTGCACCAGCTGGTCACGGTTGTTGAGTACCTCGCGTTCGGCGTCAAGTACCGCGAGGAAGTCGGTCACGCCGCCGTCGGAGCGCACGCGCGCGCCCCAGATCGAGCTGGGTGCCGCGGCCGTTGTCGACCCGAGCCGAGGTGATTCGCAACACGTCGCGCTGGTTGGTCAGGCTGTCCTGCGTGACCTGCTGGCGCTGCTGCAGGCCGCGCAGTTCCAGGTAGTTGCGGGCCACCTCGGCGGCCACCGCAGTCTGTGCGGCGGCCACACCGGCCGCGCCGGCGTCGGTCAAGGCTGCAGACTGCTCGCTGCTGCGGCGCAAGCGGCCGAACAGGTCGAGCTCCCAGTTGGCGACGAAGCTGGCATCGAAGGTGTTGCCGGTGCGTGCGCTGCGCGAGGCGCGGGGCTGCTGCGTGATTGGCGTGACGGCACGTTGCGCGCTGGTGTCGATGCCCAGTCCGGGCCGCGTGGCGGCATCGGTTTCGTCTTGATTGGCACGCGCTTCCTGCAAGCGGGCGCGTGCAATGCGCACGTCGCCGTTGGCCGCCACGGCGCGCTCGATCAGGTCGTTCAGCGCGGTGTCGTTGACACCGAGATCGCAAGCACCGCGGCCAGCACCGGCACCTTGGTCTGCGTGCCGGGCAGCGTGATGTCTCGGGTCAGCCGGTCTTGATAAGTCAGCTCGGTCCATTCGTAACTCATGCCGCGTGGCAGCGTGCGTTGCAGCAGTGTCTCGATTTCGGCCTCGGCCACACTTGATGAGAAACCGGGATTTGGCGCGCCGTTGATATCGGCCGACGGAAAGCCGTTGTAGCGCGTGACTCGGGTCGGGCCGAAGGTCGGCTCCACCTTCATCAGCGCGCCCAGCGGCACCATCTGGCCGGCGGCGTTGCGCGTCTTCAGGTTGGTGATGGCCTGCGCGTTGTCGCGAAACTGGGCGTCGGCCTGCACCACCACCTGGTAGGTCTTGCCGAAGCGGGTGAAGTCGTTGACATACAGCGACCCGAGGTTCACCTGCATGGTGTCGTAGATGTCGCCCAGCCGCACGCCCATCTGCTTGGCCAGCGTGCGGTCGATGTTGGCGTAGAGCTGCGGCACGTTGATGTCGTAGCCCGAGTATGGCGTGCCGATGCTCGACTTGGGGTTGCCGTAGACCTGTCCCAGCGTGCCCCAGACGGCGCCGTACAGCGCCTGCTCGCCCAGGCCGGCCCGGTCCTGCACCTGGATCTTGAAGCCGCCGGCATTGCCCATTCCGTCGACTGCCGGTGGCGGCACCATGAACATGCGTGCACCCTGAATCTGCTGGATCGCTCCATTGACCTGACCGAGGATGGCGCCTTTGCTCAAGTTCGGCGTGGTGCGCTTGTCGAAGTCGGCGAGGCCGAAGAAGACAATGCCTTCGTTCGGCGCAGCCGAGAAGCCGGCGATCGACAGGCCGGGGAAGGCCACCGAATCGACGATGCCCGGTACCTTCAGCGCGATCGCGCTCATCTGGCGTATCACCGCATCGGTGCGGTCGATCGACGCGCCGGCCGGCAACTGCGCGATGCCGATCAGGTATTGCTTGTCAGGCGCCGGCACGAAGCCGGACGGTGTGCGCGCGAACAGCAGCGCCGTCGCGCCGAGCAACAGCGCGTAGATCAGCAGCGGAACGGTCTTGCGCCGCACCATGCCTGAGACACCGCGACCGTAGCTCTCGCTGGAGCGGCCGAACACGCGGTTGAAGCCGCGGAAGAAGCCGCCGAACAGCTTGTCCATGCCACGGGTCAGCGCATCCTTTGGTGCGTCGTGTGGGCGCAGCAGGATGGCGCTGAGGGCAGGGCTCAGCGTCAGCGAGTTGAAGGCCGATATGACCGTGCTGATCGCAATCGTCACTGCGAACTGCTTGTAGAACTGGCCGGTCAGGCCGGGCACGAAGGCCAGCGGTACGAACACCGCACACAGCGACCGCCCACGTTTTGCGGGCGTGCTGTCGATCATCATTTTCCTGCTCGGCGTGCTGGTGATTTTCCAGTTGCCTATCTCCGACTATACAGAGGTCGCGCCGCCGCAGATCGTCGTACGCGCGCAATTTCCAGGCGCCAACCCGCGCGTGATCTCCGAGACGGTGGCCACGCCGCTGGAAGAGCAGATCAGCGGCATCGAGAACCTGCTGTATTTCGATTCGCAGGCCACCGCCGATGGCGGCATGTCGCTGACCGTCACGTTCAAGATCGGCACCAGCCCCGAGGCCGCCGAAACCGCGGTGCAGAACCGCATCAACCGCGCGCTGCCGCGACTGCCCGAAATCGTACGCCAGATCGGTGTCACCACCGAAAAGAGCAGCCCGAATCTTACGATGGTGGTGTACCTGGTCAGCCCGGATGACAGCCGCGACGCACTCTACCTGCGCAACTACGGCCAGCTCAATGTGCGCGACTCGCTGCTGCGCTTGCCTGGCATGGGCTCGGTGCTGCTGTTCGGCGCGGGCGACTATGCGATGCGCGTCTGGCTCGACCCTGGCAAGCTGGCCGCGCGCGGACTGACCACCACTGAGGTGGTGACGGCAATCCGCGAACAAAACGCACAAGTGGCGGCGGGCACCGTTGGTGCACCGCCGGCCCCCACGGGCACCGAGTTTCAGTTGGCGGTCAACACGCAGGGCCGGCTGTCGACCGAGCAGCAGTTCTCCGACATCATCGTTCGCGCCGATCCGGCCACCGGCGGCATGATCCGCATCCGAGACATCGGCCGCGTCGAGCTGTCGGCCAGCTCGTATGCCATGCGCAGCCTGCTCAACAACAAGGAAGCCGCGGCGATTGCGATCTTCCAGGCGCCGGGTTCGAACGCGCTGTCGCTGTCGAACGACGTGCGCGCGACGATGGAGAAACTCAAGCCCAGCTTCCCGCCCGGCATGAGCTTGTCGAAGGTTTCGTCGTTGATCTGACCGTGTCTGGTGAGGTATCAGCGTCGCGCCGGAGCGGGCAGGCGCGTTTCGCTCCGTGTCCCCCGTCGATGTCCTTGCGGACATCGCCTCCTCCTCTTACCTGCGCGAAACACGCCTGCCCGCTCCAGCGCCGGCGAGACCGTGCCGCACGCCAAACGCCTGCTTTGCATGCCGCGGTGGTGCACGACGAGGCTGGCGGGTGACCGGCTGACGCAAGTCAAGGGGGAGCTGCCGAAGGCGGCGGAGGACATGGAGTCAGCTGGTCACCCGCTAGCCTCGTCATTCGCCGCTACAGCATCGTCTACGACCCGACGCGATTCGTGCAGACCTCGATCGAGAAGGTGGTGGTCACGCTGCTCGAGGCGGTGCTGCTGGTGGTCCTGGTATTGATCATCTTCCTGCAGACCTGGCGCGCCTCGGTGATCCCGCTGCTGGCGGTGCCGGTCTCGATCGTCGGTACCTTCGCCTTCCTGCTGCTGCTGGGTTACTCGATCAATACATTGACGCTGTTCGGGTTGGTGCTGGCGATCGGCATCGTGGTCGACGACGCGATCGTCGTGTGGAAAACGTCGAGCGCAACATCGAGGGCGGACTGAACCCGCACGACGCCACCGTGAAGGCGATGCGCGAAGTGTCCGGACCGATCATCGCGATCGCGCTGGTACCGGCCGGACTCCGAACGTGTCGGTGCCGGGACTGTTCGAGCCGCACATGCCGGCGATTGCCGATTGGTTCAAGGCGAACCCGCCGGGGCGTGCGGGCGACTGATTCGAGCCTGGTACGCCGACACAGAGGTTTCGAAACACGAAAGCGCGTCTTCGCCCCGACGGCGGCGTTGCAAATCCTCGCGATACCATGAGGTATCGCTGCGGTTTGCGCCTTGCCGTCGGGTCGAATCCATCGCTTTCGCATGTTCCGAAACCTCTGCGCCGGCGTACTCGGCCCTGGTTTCCGAACAGGAGTTGCCCATCATGCACGACGGTTCTTGCCATTGCGGCGCGGTCAAACTGAAGTTGCCGGCCACGCCTGAAGTGGCGACTGCCTGCAATTGCTCGCTTTGCCGCCGCATCGGCGGGCCCTGGGTCTATTTCGAGTTCGGCACAGTGGAGATTCAGGGGCATCCGGACGCCACGGCCGAATACATTCAGGGCGACAAGACGCTTCGAACCATCCATTGCCGGACCTGCGGCTGTGTCACGCATTGGGAGCCGCTGCAGCCGCAGCCGGGCGGCAAGCACGGCGTGAACCTCGGCAATTTCGATCCGTCACTGATTGCTTCGGTGCCGGTGCGCCGCTTTGACGGTGCTGACAGCTGGAAATTTTTCGACGAGTGAACGTCAGGCATCATCCGTCGGACTTTCAGGAGATGGCGATGTTGATCGACGGAACGTGTCATTGCGGAGCAGTGTCCTTCACGGCGCTGATCGACCCCAGCCGGGTGATGGTCTGCCATTGCTCGGACTGCCAGGTGCTCTCGGGCGCACCGTTCAGGGCCGTCGCCGTGGCGTCGATCGACAGTCTGCAGGTGCAGGGTTTGACCAAGGCCTACGTCAAACTGGCGCAAAGCGGCAACCGGCGGGCTCAGGTCTTCTGTCCGGAGTGTGCAACGCCGCTGTGGTCGACCGCGCCGGAGAACCCCACGACGGCCGCTGTTCGCCTCGGATGCGTGACGCAACGCGCCGAACTGACCCCGGTCATTCAGATCTGGCACGGCACGGCCATGCCCTGGCTGGCCGATCTCGGCTCGGTGCCGAGCACGACGGAGGGTTCGGGCTTCATTTCGATTGTTGCTCCGACGGCGGTCGACTGATCACGTCTGATTCGGTAGAAACCATCGCCATGCAGCGCTGCGAAACCGGTTGCTTCCTGCTACAAAGCTGGTTTGGAAAAACCTGCCGATGCCCGCCAACTCGGCCCATCGCCCCGAAGGGAGCAGCGCGTGGTCAAACCGATTGCCAACCTCGATGAAGTCGAGTTCACGGATATCGAAGAAAACGGCTACTACACTTCCCGACGGGCGCAGTTCAGCGACGGCATCGGTGCACGCAGGCTCGGCTACAACCTGACCGAGCTGCCGCCGGGCAAGGCGCAATGCCCGTTCCACAACCACCACGGCGAGGAAGAGATGTTTCTGATCCTCGAGGGCGAGGGTGAACTGCGTTTCGGCAATGAGCGGTATCCGATCCGCCAACACGATGTGATCGCCTGCCCGACCGGCGGCCCGGCCGTCGCCCACCAGATCATCAACACCGGTGCGACGACGATGCGTTATCTGGCCGTGGCCAACGTCGTCGAGATCGAGACCTGCGAGTATCCGGACTCCGGAAAAATCATGATCGGCTCCGGACGGCGCGGCGAACCCGGTCTGTGGAAAATGTTCCGATCGGAACAGACCGTCGGGTACTACGACCGCGAAGCTACCGAGCCGCCGACTGGCGGTGAATGAGGAATCGATGCAGGATTACTACGCGGCCCGGGCCACCGAATACGACCGGATCTATCTGAAGCCCGAACGTCAGGCCGATCTGCGCCGCATCGAGCAGTGGCTGCCAGAGGTGCTGGCTGATCGTTCGGTGCTGGAGGTCGCCTGCGGAACCGGCTACTGGACCCAGTTCTTCGCCCGCCGGTCCAGGCGGGTTCTGGGCATCGATTCGGCTCAGGAGACCCTGGAAATCGCGCAGTCGCGCACGCCTTCGAGCAAGGTCGCCTTCCGCAGGGGTGATGCCTACGCGCTGCCCATCGAAATGCCGCGGTTCGATGCGGCCTTTGCCGGCTTCTGGTGGTCGCATATTCCGCTGACACGAATCGCCGAGTTCCTGCGCGGTCTGCACGCCGCGCTCGAGCCCGGCGCCACAGTCGTCTTCCTCGACAACCGCTATGTGGACGGCAGCAGCACGCCGCTGTCCGAGCCGGATCCGGATGGCAACACGTACCAGAACCGCTCGCTTGCCGATGGGTCGACGCACCGCATCCTGAAGAACTTTCCATCGCGCGACGGATTGTTCGGCGCCATTGCGTCGGTAGCGCAGAATCCACGGCTGCATCAGTGGGACCACTACTGGGCACTCGAGTATCGGACGACGCCGGCCTGAGCGTCAATGTCCAACCAGTTGCTTCAGGTCAAGGTCAAGCCAGGCAGCCGGCAAAGCACGCTCACGCCGCCTGCGCAGGACGGTGTCTGGCTCGCGCAGCTGAAGTCTCAGCCTATCGATGGCAAGGCCAATCTGGAGCTGATCGGCCTGGTTGCCGACCATTTCGATTGCCGCAAGTCAGATGTCTCGATCAAGAGCGGGGCCTCGAGCCGGCTGAAACTCGTGTGTGTCGACGCCTGACATGCGCGTCGTCACGGACCGGGTAGAACGCGCAGGTTTGAGCGACGGTGCCGCCCCTTCCGGCGTCTTGCCGGTCATGGAATCGTCAACTGATCACCACAAGTACCGCCCATCCCATGCGTCCCATCCTGTTGACCATCTTCTTGCTGACACTGAGCAATGTCTTCATGACCTTCGCCTGGTACGCCCACCTGAAGGAATTGAGTCAGAGGCCGTGGTTGGTGGCCGCGCTGGTCAGCTGGGGCATCGCGTTTTTCGAGTACATGTTTCAGGTGCCGGCCAATCGCATCGGCTTCACGGTGCTGTCGGTGGGCCAGCTGAAGATCCTGCAGGAGGTCATTACGCTCTCGGTGTTCGTGCCGTTTGCGGTGCTGTATCTGAAGGAGCCGCTGAAGCTCGACTACCTGTGGGCCGGGTTGTGCATCCTCGGTGCCGTCTTCTTCATTTTCCGGAGTCGGTGGACCGGTGCTTGACGACTGCGATTGAAATTGCAGTCGCATCCGTCTGTCCGCTTCAACGGCGATCGAGCGCCAGGTTCGCTGCCAACCAGAGAAAGACGACGCCGGTCGATCGCCTGAAAACCGTGCCGGCCCGCCGGTTCTCGTCGAGCAGACGCCCGAGCTTGGCCGCGCAGATCCCCACCACCCCGTTGACTACCGTTCCACCGACGATCAGGATGCCGCCCAGAACCAGGAACTGGATCACGCTGGAGCCGCGCGCCGGGTCGACGAATTGCGGCACGAACGCGAGGATGAAGATGGCGACCTTGGGGTTCAGCAGATTGACCAGCGCGCCTTCGCGCCAGGCTTGGGCGATGCCGGTCGAAGTCGCGCCGCCTGGCTTGGACCATTCGATCGGCCCGCTCCGAAAGGCCCGTACTGCCAACCAGACGAGGTAGGCCGCGCCGCCCCAGCGCAACGCGTCGAAAGCGATGGGATGGGCCGCGAGCAAGGTCGCCAAGCCGAGTGCTGCCAGCAGGGTGTGCAGCAAGGCGCCCGTGGAGATCCCGATGCTGGCGGCGATCCCGACTTTGGGCCCCGATTTTGCGCCTTGGGCCAGACAGAACATCATGTCCGCGCCCGGCGTCAGATTCAGTGCCAGCGCTGCCGACGTGAAAAGCAACAGCTGGTTCGTCTCGAATAGCATGGTTCGATCGGGTGTGTGGTCGTGGCACTGCGAGCACGATAGCGCAAGCGGCTCGGTCGCCGAATGCACCGGGTTTGCGAAAGCGGCAGGCTATCGTGAAATGATGTTGTGGACGAATGACTTCCTGGTGTGGGCGCGGCGCATCTATGAGGCGGCCGGTTTCGTCTTGTTCAAGGAGGAGGCGCACCACAGCTTCGGGCACGACCTGGTTGGACAGTTCTGGAAACTCGAGCTCTGAACACGAGTCAGGCTGCATACTGGCAGCCAAGTAACCGCTAGTGCCGCTACCCACCTTGTATGCGAATCGAAGTCGATGACTTGTCGAGCCCCGCAGTCCATGCCTTGCTTCGCGAGCACCTGGACGACATGCGCGCGATCTCTCCGCCCGAAAGTGTCCACGCGCTCGACTTGTCGAAATTGCGCAGCCCCGACATCAGCTTCTGGACCATCTGGGAGGGCGAGGCCTTGCTCGGTTGTGGCGCGTTGAAGCAACTCGACGCCATAGAAGGCGAAGTGAAATCCATGCGTACGCCGCAGGCGCTGCGCCGTCGCGGCGCCGGCCGGGCGTTGCTCGTACACATCATCGCTGAAGCGAAGGCCAGAGGCTACGAACGGCTGAGTCTGGAAACAGGCTCGATGAGCGCTTTCCAGGTCGCGCATCAGTTGTACGCCAGCCATGGCTTCAGGATCTGCGGGCCATTCGGCTCGTACCGGGACGATCCAAATGGCGTTTTCATGACGCTGTCATTGGCGGGTCCGGGGGCGGCGTGATGAATTGCTACCAATCGTGCAACTGCTGGCGCAGCACCGCGGCAGTTGAGGAGCGGCTTTGTCCATGCATCCCCAGCAGATGATCACCCAGGCCGACTCGGCATCTTCGTCGCACGATCAGGCCGCCCGCAGTCTGCCGGACCGGATCGTCCTGCGTGACGCGCGTCCGGACGACGCCTTGTGCCTGTCGGTGCTGGCAATGCAGGTGTTCCTCGATACCTACGCCACCAGTGGCATCCGCCCGTTGATCGCGCGCGAGGCGCTGAGTTACTCACAGGAGTCATTCCTCCGGCGCATCGAGGATCGCCAGGCTCGCACCGTGATCGCCGAACTCGATGCTCATGTGATCGGTTTTGCCCAACTCAGTCTGGACGCGAGTCACGAATTGGTTCCACCTGCCGAGCAGGCCGAGTTGGCGCGGCTGTATGTTCAGCAGCGGTTTACCGGTTCAGGCGTTGGTGCGAATCTGTTGCAGCGCTGCGAGGCGATCGCCGCGCAGTCGGGTGCCGCCACGCTGTGGCTGACGGCATGGGCTCACAACCATCGCGCGCTGCGTTTTTATGCCAAGCTCGGCTTTCGCGATCATGGACTTGCCTGGTACACCTTCGAGGGCGAGTCGCACGAGAATCGGGTGTTGGCAAAGCCATTGGGTCGATGACCGCATCTGCACTCTTCCTCGCCGTCTTGTTCGGTTCGCTGGGATTCGGCTATCTCGTGTATGGTCGAAAGCAGCGTGCGGTGGTGCCGGTCGTCTGTGGCCTGCTGCTGTTGATCGTTCCGTATTTCATCGATCGCGCTGGGCTGTTGCTGGCGGTTGGTTGTGCATTGGCGGCACTGCCGTTTGTCTACCGGAGGTGATACGCGGTGCCGCAAACATCAGACTGCGGTTGCAAGGAAATTCGATGACCATTGAATTGCCGAAGGAAGCGAAAAAGGAAGCCGTCGAGTCGATCGAGCGGTATTTCTCCGAGAACATGGAGGAGCGGATCGGCAACATCGCCGCAGGTGGCCTGCTGGCATTTTTTCTCGAGGAGATCGGGCCGAGCATCTACAACCAGGCGGTTACCGACGTGCAGGAGCGGTTGCAGGCGCGAATCGCCGAGGTCGACATCGAGATTCACGAGGATGAATTCCAGTACTGGCGAAAGCGTCGCCGAAGCGTGGGCGGCCCGACGGGCGGGCGCGGCTGAACGAATGGAGAGGGTCAGATGGCAATCGGCTTGTTTACGGTATTGAAGAGTGTTCCCTGGACGACGGTGATCAGCAATGCGCCGGTCGTCGCCGATGGCGCCAAGAAATTGTGGAACGCCGTTGCCAGCAGGCGCGCGCCTGCGCAGACCGACGAAATCAGCGACCCTGTTCACCAACCGGCTGCTGGCAACGAAGCGGGTCCGCTTGAAGCCCGGTTGGCCGAAGTTCGACAGGCCGCAGACCGGCTGGAGCAGCAGATGCTGGCTTCGTCTGAACTGATCAATGCCCTGGCCGAGCAGAATGCGCAGCTGATTGAACTGGTCGAGACCAATCGCGTCCGCACCCTCTGGCTCACCCGCTGGACCATCCTCGCGGCTGCGGTGGCGGCGGTCGCGCTCGGGGTGGCGATTTTCGCGTTGGCGCGGGCTTGATCCGGCTTGATGAGCGGCTTTGTCGTCAGTGCGCTGTTCATCGGCCTTACCTTCGTCGCGGCCGGGCTGGTCAAGGGCATTGTCGGTCTGGGGTTGCCGACGGTCGCCATCGGCCTGCTGAGTCTGGCCATGCCGCCGGCAGCGGCGGCGGCCATGCTGATTGCGCCTTCGCTGGCAACCAACATCTGGCAGGCCACCGCCGGCGCGCATTTCATGGTTCTGTTCAAGCGCCTGTGGTCGTTGCTGGCGACCATCGTGTTGGGCACCTTGCTGACCATCGGCGTGCTGACCGGTTCTTCGGCCGGGCTGGCCAACGCCGCGCTGGGAGCCGTTCTGATCGTCTACGGCGGGGTCGGCATCTCCGGGCGGCGTTTCGACGTGCCGCGTCGCGCCGAGCCCTGGTTGTCGCCGCTGATGGGGATCCTGACCGGACTGATCACCGGGGCAACCGGTGTATTTGTGATGCCTGTGATTCCCTACCTCAACTCGCTGGGTTTCGACAAGGACGAGTTGATCCAGGCCCTTGGGCTGGCGTTCACCGTGTCGACGATCGGACTGGCCGCTGGCCTCGCAATGGTCGGCAAATTCCAGTTCGCTGCAGCGAGCGCCTCGCTGCTGGCGGTCTTGCCGGCCTTGGCAGGCATGTGGCTCGGCCAGCGGCTGCGCGGCCGCATTCCCGCTGTAGCATTCCGGCGCTGGTTTTTCATCG
Organism: Burkholderiales bacterium; assembly: GCA_038221635.1. Classification (GTDB taxonomy): domain Bacteria; phylum Pseudomonadota; class Gammaproteobacteria; order Burkholderiales; family Burkholderiaceae_C; genus Ideonella_A. The sequence continues at coordinate 3,195 of JBBRID010000020.1, read as the reverse complement.
GCTTGGTCGGATTGGGAATCTACATGCTGGGCAGGGGATTGCTGTCGCGCTAAGGTGCATGCCTTCAGCTGAATCGTCCGATCCTGCCGGTTGCAGAGCATCGCCTCAACCACGGCGCCAATGACGACCGACCTTCACTTCCTCAATTTTGCCTACGGATCGAACATGTCGTCGGGCAGGCTGCGCGCCCGCACGCCGTCGGCGACGGCGCTTGGCTGTGCTCGTCTGATCGGCCATCGGCTGGCCTGGCACAAGGTCGGCCGCGATGGATCGGGCAAGTGCGACATTGTAGAAAGCGCTGATGCCGGCGACAGCGTCTGGGGCGTGGTGTACCGGATCGATCTGGCGGAACAGCCGCTGCTCGACCAGGCCGAAGGGCTCGGTCGTGGCTATGACTACAAGGCGCTCGACTTGACGGTCGGCGGGCAGATCTTGCGGGCCGGTGCATATGTCGCAACAGAAGTCGACGCGGCGTTGCAGCCGTTCGACTGGTACTTGGCGCTGGTCGTCGATGGCGCCGACGAGCATGGCTTGCCGAATGACTATCGCAGCAATTTGCGTCGGATCCACGCGCGCGCCGACCCGGATCCGCAACGGTGCGAGATCAATCGAGTCCATCTGCGCCGAGAGTGGCTTTGATCGATGGCTGACCGCCTGCCTTACCAATGGCTCGCCGACTCGGTGCTGGTGCTGCACTTTGCGGTCGTCGGCTTTGTCGTCGGTGGACTGCTGGCCATCATCGTCGGCAACTTGCGCGGCTGGCGCTGGGTCAATCGGTTGTCATTTCGCCTCGCTCACCTGGCGGCGATCGGCTTTGTCGTGCTGCAAGCCTGGCTTGGCGCGACCTGTCCATTGACGCTTCTGGAGAACTGGCTGCGGGAGCAGGCCGGTCACGACGGCTACAGCAGCAGCTTCATCGAACATTGGATCCAGGCGATCCTGTTCTACCAGGCACCGGGCTGGGTATTCGTCGCTATCTATTCGATTTTTTTTCTTGGCGTGGTGGCAAGCTGGATTCGATTTCCGCCGCGATCACCGCGGCATCGCTGAAGCTGGAAGGGCGGGACGCGTGAATTTGTTGAAGCGGGATAGTGGGCCGGAGATGCGCGCGCTGTGGGTCGGCCTGCTGTCGGTGATGCTTGCGGGCGAGGCAGTTGCGCAAGGAACAGCGGCGGTGGTCGGGCAATCGCTGGCACTGGCGGGTCTGGCAGGTGGCGTGGTGGCAGGTGCCTACGCCGGTTACCGCCATTCACCGCCGCGGGCTTTCTGGCCCGCCTTCGGCATCTACCTCGGCCTGCTTGCCATTGTTGCGTCGACGCGATCGGGTGACATGGCAATCGTGCCGCTGGCGTTGGCGCTCGGCGGCGCGGCAGGATTGCTGCCGTTTGCCGCGGCCTATTTTGGGGTACGCTGGTGCTGGTTCAGGATGCGGAATTGGCCGCCCACTGAAAGCTGAATGGGAAAGGCATGTCGATGTTCAGGATCCTTGATATTGATCATCTCGTGTTGCGAGTCGTCGACCTCGACCGCATGCTCGGCTTTTATATCGATGTCCTCGGCTGTACGCTCGAACGCCGAGAAGATGTGATCGGCCTGGTGCAGCTTCGCGCCGGCCGATCGTTGATTGACTTGGTTCCGGTCGACGGCAAGCTGGGTCGGGCGGGCGGCGCCGCGCCCGGCGCTGAGGGTCGCAACCTGGATCATTTTTGCCTGCGGATCGAGCCGTTCGATGGCCAGCAGCTGCGCGCTGATCTGAAGTTGCGAGGTGTTGACGTTGGCGCGGTCGAGATGCGCAACGGCGCGTTGGGCGTCGGCCCCTCCGTCTACCTGAACGATCCCGAAGGCAACATGGTCGAGCTGAAAGGCCCGCCCGACAGCGTGGCTGAGTAAAGACCGGGGGTCTGCAAAACGCGGCAGATCGGCGAAGATGGTCGTCCGCCCGATGTGATCAAGGCCCCTGCGGCCGATCGATGTACGAACAGGAGATAAACGATGATCAGAAACAAGGTTTCCAGTCTGGTACTTGCGTCTGTGCTGGCAGCAGCGTCAGCTCACGCCGCCGAGACGACCGTCACCCTCGACATGGCCGAAAAGACCGGCCCCGGTGCGGCCATCGGCAGCGTGCGCATCGTCGAGACCTCGCATGGGCTGGCGTTTTATCCGTCTTTGAAGGGTTTGCAGCCGGGCCTGCACGGCTTTCACGTGCATGAAAAGGGATCGTGCGCGCCGGGCGACAACAACGGCACGCCTGTTCCAGCCGGCGGCGCCGGCGGGCACCTCGATCCGAAGGCGACAAAGAAACACGACCTGCCATGGGGCGATGGCCACCTCGGTGATTTGCCGGCGTTGTTCGTCGCAGCCGATGGCGCGGCGACCAACCCGGTGCTGGCGCCGCGCCTGAAGATGGCGGACGTCCGCAATCTCGCTCTGATGATCCACGCAGGTGGTGACAACCACTCCGATCATCCCGCAGCACTCGGTGGCGGCGGTGCGCGGGTTGCCTGTGGCGTCATCGGCGGATCGTGAGCTGATCGTCCGGATCCGATTTTGCTGAGGGTGGGTCGGGCGGCGTCGGCTCGACCCGATCGGCAGCAGGCGACGCGGTGCACAATGCCGGCCACACCGCCCGCAAAAAACCGCCGACATGCCCGATCTCAGCGCCTTGACGATGACGGAAATCATCCGGCTGCAAAACCAGCTTCAGGATGAATTGACGCGGCGCTTCGCGCGTCAGATGGCGTTGGTGTTCTCAGACATCGCCGGCTCGACGCCGTATTTTGCCCGCTTCGGAGATGCCGCCGGGCGCCAGCTGCAGCAGCTTCATTTCGACCTGCTCGGCAGTTGCGTGAGCGCAGCCGGCGGCCGCATCGTCGATACAGCGGGTGACGGCGCGTTTTGTGCGTTCGTGAACCCGGAAGTCGCCGTTCGTGCGTTGATCGGATTGCACCAGCAGATTGCGCTCAGCAATGCGGGCCGAGGCCGGCAGCATCAGCTGCAAGTCCGCCTCGGGGTGCATTGGGGTTCGGTGCTGACCGATGGTTCGGTGGTCAGCGGTGACGCGGTCAATTTGTGTGCGCGCGTATCTGCGTCGGCCGAACCCGGCGAAATACGCCTGACCCGCGAGGCCTTCCTGGAGCTCGGGCGCGTGCATCGGCTGGAATGCCGTGCACTGGGGACGGTTGGGCTCAAGGGCCT
>JBBRID010000019.1:0-18876 GCA_038221635.1 Burkholderiales bacterium | reverse complement strand
CACCGCCGGCGTGGCGATCAGGTCGTAGCCCTGCATGAACTGGCGCAGGTGCGAGCCGAGCGCGCCGCGCCGCAAGTTCAGCTGCTGGATCTGCAAGGCGCTGAACTCCGCACCCAACGCTGCCTGGGCGCGGAAATCGGGGTCGACCACCGCCTGCTGCGCCGGCGTCAAACCGGAGAACACCGAATGCGCGCCCAGGAACCAGAGCCCGGTACACAGGTCCAGCGGGTCGTCGATGCCGGGATCGACAGCCTCCACCACCGCGCCCAGCGCTTGCAGATCGCGCACCGCGCGCTCGACCGCGGCGGCCACCTCGGGGTGCACCTTCTTCACATAACCCAGCGTCGGTGACCAGGCGATGCGCAGGCCGCGCACGCCGTCGTCCAGACCGACGCGGTAGTCTCGGGCATCGAACGGCAGCGAGGTCCAGTCGCGCGCATCGGGCCGGCTGAGCACGTTCATCATCAGCGCAGCATCGGGCACGCTCATCGTGTGCGGACCTAGGTGCGCCACCGAGCCAAACGGCGACAGCGGGTAGGCCGGCACTCGCCCGAAGCTGGGCTTGAGGCCGAAGTTGCCGCAGAACGCTGCCGGGATGCGCACCGAGCCAGCCCCGTCGGTGCCCACCGACAGCGGCCCCAGGCCGGCAGCCACCGCCGCGGCCGTGCCGCCCGACGAGCCGCCCGGCGTGCGCGACAAGTTCCAGGGGTTGCGGCTGATGCCGGTGCGCGGTGAATTGGTTTCGCCCTTGCACCCGAACTCGGGCGTGGTGGTCTTGCCCAGCAGCACCACACCGGCCTCGCGCAGCCGGGCAGTGGCTGGCGCGTCCACGTCCCAGGGTTGGTCGGCATCGACGGTATGCGAGCCGCGCAGCGTGGGCCAGCCGCGGGTCAGGATCAGGTCCTTGATCGACGTCGGCACGCCCTCCAGCAGCCCGGCGGGAGCGCCGCCGCTGCGCGCTGCCGACCAGCGCGCCTCGCTCGCCCGGGCGCTGGCCAGCGCCGCCTCGGCATCGACCAGGCAGAAGGCGTTGAGCTTGGGGTTCAGCCGCTCGATGCGGGCCAGCACCTCGCGCGTGGCTTCAACCGGTGAAGCGGCGCCACGGCGGTAGAGCTGCATCAGCTGGGTGGCGGTGCACTCGGCCAGTTGGGCGGGCGATGCGATAGGCATGGTGAGGAAGCTCGGCCTTCAGACGCCCGCTGGAATGTTCAGATCGAGCAGCTTGCAGAAGGTTGTTCGAGCGCAGCATTGAGATTGCGGATGATCGCATCAACCCCCGCGTCGCGCTGCAAGCTTCGCCGTTCCTGCGTTAGGGCAACGCTGAACAAGTCCCTCTCGCGGCCCGCGCATCCTTGCTTTCGGCGGTCTGCGGCGTTGCAAGTCCTCGCCATAGCTGGGGCTATGTCTGTGGTCTGCGCCTTGCAGCCCATCCGAAATCAAGGCGCGCGCACTCGCGGGGACTTGTTCAGCGTCGCCTTAGCGAAGATCTGCGCAAGCATTTCCAGCCGCGGCCATGGCTCACATCGTCAGCAGTCGCTTAGCGGTCAGTCGCAAACGGGCGCACCGGTGCCTCGATGCCCACGCGACGCTCTCGCTCATACTCGGAGATGACCTGCGCGCCCAGCAGCAGCAAGGTCGCGCCGATCTCCAGACTCAACAGCACGGCAATCGCGGTGGTCAAGGAACCATAGACGGTTCCGATCTGCGACAAGGTCGTGAAGTACCAGACCAGCAACCGCCGCGACAGCTCCCAGAGCAACGCCGCAGTCAAGGCACCGAAAAAGGCGTGGAGCCACGACAAGCGGCCGACCGGCATCACCAGATAGAGCGAAGTCAGCACGAACACCTCACCAGCGAAGCCCAGCAGGTACAGCAGCAAGCCGCTTGTACCCTGGAGCGACCATCGGTGGTCCAGGAAGTCGATCTCCTGCTCGCCGATGGCCTGCAGTCCCCCGGCGACCAGCGTAACCAGCAACAGCCCAAAACCCAGCGACAGGATGTAGGCATAAGGCAGCAGCGCCGAAACCAAGAAATGGCGCCGGCGCTCGACCACGCGGTGATGGAAGATCACCGACATTGCGTTCTCGAGCACCGTGAAAGCGAGCGAACTGAAGAACAGCATGGTGGCCAGCAGCACCCAGCCGATCACGTCCCGGTGATCGAGAAAATGGTCGAGTTCAGCGATGATGGCCCTCGACTGTCCAGGTACCAACCACTCCAGGTAATGCCCGAGCGTGGCCAGCAGTGCACCCTGATCGATGAAATGCGACAGCGCAATCACCGTCAAGATCAGCAGCGGAACGATCGACAGCAAGGCGTAATACGCCACCGCGCCGGCCAGCAACAGCCCCTGGTTGGCCCGGAACGACTTCAGGGTCCGCAGACCGAAACCGAGCGGATGGCGCAGAATGTTGCGGGCCTGTTGATCGAGAAATGGCGGCATGCAGGAGGGGCGATGACTTGGTCACCATGATCGCCGATAAACGATGACAGGATCCTGCGTAGGGACGACATGATCAGCGGCATCCTGGCCTCACGGCTTTCTGAGGCTGCGCTGGGGTTGGATGCAGCGAACGCCGCTGCCCGGCATCGACATCGCCGAGCGCTGCAGCGCGCTGCGTTATGGTCGCCACTGATTTCACGCACGAAAGCTCGTCCACCGCCATGAACACCTACACCGCCTTTGCAACGGCTGCGATGGTGCTGTTAACGTTGATCCCGCTGTCGCACAGCAAGGTCTGGTGGGTGCGCGCGCTGGACTTTCCGCGCCTGCAACTGTTCGCGATGACCGCGGCATTGCTTGCGGTCGACCTCGCCGTGGCGTTCGACGGTGGGTGGGTGGCGTGGCTGGTGCCCTTGGCAGCGGCCGGCTGTCTTCTGTATCACGCGTGGTGGATCACGCCGTATACCCGGTTGTTCCCGTTGGAAGTGAAAACTGCGCCGACAGAAAACAGTGGCGACGTGCTGCGGGTGCTGGTGTCCAACGTGCTGATGTCGAACCGCAGCGCCCATGCCTTGCTGCACCTGGTGGCCACGCACCGGCCGCACGTGCTGGTGACGCTGGAGTCGGACGACTGGTGGCAAAAGCAGCTCGACACACTGAAGGTGGACTATCCCTTCACCATCCAGTGTCCGCTGGACAACCAATATGGCATGCATGTATACGCCCGCTTGCCGCTGGAAGAAAGCTGTGTGGAATTTCTGGTGCAGGACGACGTGCCGTCGATGCAGACAGGCATTCGCATGGCCAGTGGACAGCTCGTGCAGGCGCACTTTGTACATCCCGCACCGCCTTCACCGACGGAAAACGACGAATCCACCGAGCGTGACGCCGAACTGTTGACGGTCGCCCGTCGCGTGGCTGGTGCGGCTGCGCCGGTGATCGTCACCGGGGACCTGAACGACGTGGCGTGGTCGCGCACCACACGCCAGTTTCGCAAAGTGAGCCATTTGCTGGACCCACGCGTCGGTCGCGGCATGTTCAACACCTTCCATGCCGGTCACTGGTTCTTGCGCTGGCCGCTGGACCACATCTTCCACAGCGACCACTTCACGTTGCGCAGCATCCGCCGCCTGCCGTCGATCGGATCGGACCATTTCCCGCTGCTGACCGAGTTGATGCTGACGCCAAGCTCGTCGGGCGAACAGCATGGGCTGGGCGACGACGTTTGACCAACCTTGTTACTTCGCAGGGCTGCCTTCTGCAACTCTGCATGACAGACGCGATTCAGTCCGCAGGGCGTTTCACCGCCCGCGCAAGGCCCCGCCCACCGGCGTATAACGCAACACCTTGGCCAAACCGTCGCGCCCGCTCGCTGCGCGGCCGATCAGCGCCGTCGCTGCGGTCATGCCGGCCAGCTTGACCACGGCCGATGGATGCTTCGCAGACAGGTACCAGATTCCCAGGCCGGCCGCCAGCACGAGCCAGTGCTCGCCCGGAAAGCCGTCGCGTGCTTCGTCATATTGCTTCAGTTCGGTGAGGACATTGGCGGCCATGGTGTGCGCTTTCTTGATGAAGTGATTGGCTCCGCTCATTGCGGAACGATCCCAGCCTGCTTGATGACCTTGCTCCACTTCGCGAACTCGGCGGCGATGTAGGCGTCGAACTGCGCCGGGTCCTGCGGATTGGGGTCCAGGCCCAGTGTGTCGAACTTGGCCTTCACGTCGGGCATCTTCATGATCTCGGAGATGTCCGCGGAGAGCTTTTGCACGATGGCGTCAGGCACCTTGGACTGGGTCACCAGGCCGAACCAGGTTCCGACTTCGTAGCCCGGCAAATTGGCGGCTTCGGCCACTGTGGGGACATCCTGCAGGGCCGGCGAACGCTTGGGCGTCGTGACGGCCAGCGCTCGCAGCTTGCCGGTCTTGATGTGGGGAGCAGCCAGTGCTGCGGTCAGCGGCATCATCGAGATACGACCCGCCAGCAGATCGCTCATCGCGGGCTGCCCCTTGTACGGCACCTGGGTCAGTTTGATGTCGGCCATCTGCCCAAGCAACTCGCCTGACAGGTGATTCGAGGTGCCATTGCCAGCGGTGCCGTAGGTCAGCGGCGTCGCACTGCGCTTGGCCTGTCGCAGGCCGGCTGGCGCGTCGCCGCCGTGACCCGAAAAATGGACTACGCGCCGGTGCTCATCGCATTGGGCGCACACGAGATCATCGACGCATAGGACGCCGCGGCATCCTTGAAGATCATGGGCTACGAAGGCAGGCAAACCGGCCACGGTTTCCGCGGCATCGCGTAGACGGCGCTGAACGAAATGGGCTTTCGGGACCAGGTAATCGAGACGCAGCTATCGCACATCGACAACAACCGAACGCGAGCCGCCTATAACCACGCGGAATACATCGACGAGCGGCGGGAGATGATGAATGCGTGGGCCGACTACCTGGATGCGGTACAGCGCACCGGCAAGGTGATTCCGTTCCGGCAGGCGGTCGCGGCGGAAGTCGGCAGCCTGAAAGCATCGCCGATATCCTGGCTGCGGCGCGCAATTTGGTCCGAATTTGTCGCCGCAGCCTGTTTATGCGTTAGCTCTGCAAAACATTCCGAGGGATGGCTCCGCGCAGCGTCGAACCCTGGAAGACCCCGTTTTGCCGAGCTAACTAAGCCGCCCTCGGATCAGCCCGGGGTTGCAGCCAGGCAGCAACCAGACGCATGGCGACAAGCGATTTGACAAACTGCGAATCGGCCCGGGGGCACAGCTGTCGATCCGCTGGTTCATGCGATTTTCGATCACCTGCCGCACTCGCGGGCGTCAGATCGCTTGATGGCGCCGGCCGCTGGTATGCTGCCGGCACTTGGCGTGCCGAAAGGACGTCAGCGCCCGCTTCGTTTTTGGACTAGGCTGTGTTGAATCACACAATGAACGACATTGACCTTGCACATCTTCGCCGCGCCATCGGCTTGGCGCAGCAGGCCCGTAACCATGGCAACCATCCATTCCTTTCTGGCGGCATAACACTTGAACCGACACGCGCGTGAGCGCTGACGCATGAATGTATCGCTGCGTCATTTGCGCGCCTTCGTGGCGATCGCGCATGCAGGCAACTTCACGGCTGCGGCACGGCAACTGAACGTCACACAGTCGGCGTTGAGTCTGCTCGTCAAAGACCTGGAGTCCGACCTGGGTGTGCGCTTGTTTGATCGCACCACGCGCAACGTGAGTGTCTCGGAAATGGGCCAGGCATTCTTGCCGCAGATCTAGCGGGAGTAGAAGGACCTGGATCGCGCCATCCACAGCGTCATCGACCTGCGCGACCTCAAAAGTGGCATTGCGCGCATCGCTGCACCTCAGCTGATGTCGGCTTCGATCATGCCGGCGGTGCTGGCGGCGCACCGTTCAAGATTTCCTGACATCCAGGCCCGCATCGTCGAATGCCTGATGGAGGATGTTGAGGACAAGGTGGCGAGTGGCGAGGCCGACCTCGGGCTCGGACCCGAACGCGCGGTCGGGTCGGAAGTCGAAGTCATACGGTTGATGAATTTGCCGGTGATGCTGGTGTGCCCTAAACGTCATCCACTGGCGACGGCCCTGCGTGTCACCTGGGCCGACGTTCTGGCCCAGCCGTTTATCGCGCAGAGCGGCCAGTACCGGGCGCTGATTGACCTCGATCTGCGCAACTGGTCGAAGGACCTGGCACTTGATCCGGCGCACGAAGTGATTTTTCTGACAACCGCGATGGCGCTGGTCAGCGCGGGCCTTGGCGTCACCGCGAGCCCGCGCCATGTGCGCAAGCTGGCAACTTCGTTCGGGTTGACGATGCGGCCCATCATCAACCCCAAGATGACCCGCCGGTTCTGCGTATTCCTGCCGCGCTCGCGCGAATTGACCCCGGCCGCAAAAAGCCTGCTGATCTGCCTGAAAGAAGTCGCGCGCGATTTCTAGGGCCCTGTTCACACGACGTAACGGAAGCGCTCGCGGCTAAAGAACGCCGGTTTCAGGACATGCGGCGGTTCACCGCCGTTTCCGCCATTTTGGCCAGGTTGAAAAGGATCAGCGAACAGGCCGCCGCGACGATACTGGCAGCCATCGCGCGTTCGGCCTCGAGGTCGCCGCGTGCCAGCAGGAAAAGCCGCCCCAGTCCATCGATGCCGGTGAGGAACTCGGCCACCATGGCGGCGAGCACCGCGAAAGAGGCGGTGATCCGCATCGATGCGAACAACTGCGGCAGCGCCGCCGGCAACGCGATCAACATCAGCTTGCGCCAGCGCGTTGCACCGTACACGAGGCAAAGGTCCGAGGCCGCCTGGGGCAAACCAGCCAGCCCGGATGACACCAGAACGAATGTCGGAAAAAAAGAGAACATCGTGACGACGAAGACCTCCATTGTCGTGTTGTATCCCATGAAGCGCGACAGAATGGGGATGAAAACGATGAACGGGACCGATCGGACCAGCATGGCGAGCGGCGTGACGATGCCCGAAAGAATGCGCGAACTCCAGGCCAGCACTGCGGCTATCGTGCCCAGCACCGTGTCCGCCGCCAGGCCCAGGATGGCCGCGCGCAACGTCAGCAGCAGCTTTTGCCCGAGTGTGGGCCAGTCGGCGTACATCGCGCGGGCGACGGTCCATGGGTCGGGCAGCACAATGACATTGAACCCCTTGACCCGGACGTAGATATCCCAGCTCAACAGCAACACGACAATCCACCACCAGCGCCGCATTGCCGATCCGAGCATGTTGTTCAGTTTCACCATACGTACCGCCTGTGAACCCAGCGGTGCAGCAGCGACAACACCATGTAGGCGCTCAAGGAACAGGCCACACACAACAATGCGGCCGCCCACAGTTGCGGAATCCGCACGTTCTGCAGCGAACTGATGATCAGCACGCCCAAACCACGTGGCGCACCGAACCATTCGCCGAGCGCCGCCCCGATGACGGCACCTGGCGCCGCCATGCGCAGGCCGTCGACGAAGGCCGGTACGGCCGCCGGAAAATGGATCCGGACGAAGGCGCGCAGCGTCGAGGCACCGAGCACGGCCGCCACGTCATGTGGCGCACGCGGCGCGAACTTCAGGCCCGAGTCCAATGCAACCAGAATCGGGAAATACGCGGCCAGGGCGCTGAGGACCACGGGGGTCGACTCCGGACCTGCGACCAGGATCAGCACCGGTCCGAATGCGATGGTGGGGATGGCATGGATGGTGGTGGCGAACGAATCGATGCCTTCGTGCAGCGATTTAATCAAGTGGCCGATGGACACCAGCAACAGGCTTGCCAGCGCGCCTATCAGCAGACCCAGGCCGGCCGAGGTGGCGGTGCGGGCCAGCGCCCGGCCCAGCAATTCACGCCGGATCGCCGTATCGTATGCACCCGCGATGGCGGACAAGGCAGGGAAGGAGTCTCCCCACACGCCGCTGCGTCCAATCACTTCCCAGGCAACCAATACGGCCAGGAACCCCAAAACGGTGGACAGTGGCCCGGGGTCGAATCGGTGCTTGTTCATGGAACCGAATCCAAACTGCCGCCCGAGGCCGCCGATGCATCGTCCAGGCTCGCGGAAACGGCCTGCACGAATTGCAGGAAGGCCATGCTGTCGGTCACCGCCCGGTCCCGTGGGCGCGGCAGATCGACGCTGAACTCGGCATGGATGCGTCCGGGTCGCGCGGCCATGATGATGACCCGGTCGGCCAACTGCACGGCCTCTTCAACCGAATGGGTAATGAGCAGCGTTGTTGTACCCAGGCTCGCCCACAGACTCTGCATCTCTCGGTTCAGCGCCCACCGAGTCACCAGGTCCAGCGCCCCGAAGGGCTCATCGAGCAGCAGCAACAACGGCTCGAGCACGATCGCGCGGGCGATCGACACCCGCTGGCGCATGCCACCAGACAGTTGACGAGGCACGCTGTCAAGGAAATCCGCCAGGCCCACCATGGCGGCGAGTTGAACGATCCGCGCGCGGTTCACCGGCATGCCGGACAGCCGGTAGGGAAGCGCGATGTTGGCGCCGACGCTGAGCCACGGGAGCAGCGCATGGTCCTGGAATGCGACACCCAGCCTGTGCTGACTTGTCAGCGCGGCTGGACTCTCGCCACCGATACGAACCGAGCCACTGTCGGCTGTCTCCAATCCGGCAATGATGCGCAGCAGCGTAGATTTTCCGCACCCGCTGGGGCCCACCACGGCGACAAGTTCACCCTTGCGGATGCCGAAGCTCATGCCGTCGAGTGCCAGCAAGCTTTGCCGCCGGTTCAACAGGAAGGTCTTGCTTACACTGGAGACGTCGACAAAGCCGGCACCCTCGTCCTCACTCCCGACGACGAGGGCGTCCGGTGCGACCCTCATCGTTTGTAAGCGTCGCGCAACAGCGACATATCCACGTATTTGTCGACGTCGGGCAGCTTGTCCATGCCGCCAGCCCTGAGCGCATCGTAGATGGGCCCGTTGATCCTGTCCTTGCTGACCCAGAACAGGCCGTTTGCCTTGGTATCGTCGCTGTGCAGGTAAGCCACCTGCAACAGGTTGGCACGGGTCTCGCGTTTCAGGTCGAGATTGAACTCGGCACCATATTTTTCGACCACCAATTTCGCCGCCACGGCCGGATTGGCCTCGTTCTCGGTCCAGCCGCGCATTTCGGCGCGCAGGTAACGCACCAGTGCATCGCGGTTCTCGGCGACCCATTTGCGCGTGCCGAACAACAGGTTGCTGTATGAGGGGTAGCCAAGCTCGTCGAACGAGCGGAAGAAGAAGTCCTTGTTCTTGACCATTCCCTTGTCTTCCAGCGCCAGCGGCTGGTTGGTCTCGAATACCAGCATGCCATCACCCTTGCCGTCGAGCATGGGTGCCGGGTCGAAGCCCCCTGGTACATAGGTGAATGCACCCTCGCCAGCCGGCAGCTTGCTCATTTTCAGCAGCGTCTCGATCGTGCGCACATCGACCGGCGAGGGCAGGATCAAGCGCTTGCCCAGAATGTCCTTGGGCTCCTTGATTGGCGCCTTGGCAAGCGACATCAGACCGCCGGGTCCGCGCTGGAATCGACTTCCGATCACGACCAGATCGTTGCCCTTGTTGATGGCATCCAGCAGACCGCGAAACCCGGCGATCTGGCCCAGCGCGACCTCGCCGCTAGCCACCCGCTCGGCTGGGTTCGGGGTATTGGGTCCGCCCGGACGCCATTCCACTTTCAGGCCCGCGTCGGTGAAATAGCCTCTTTCGAGGGCTATCCACATTCCCGAGAACTGGTGGTTCGGAATCCAGGACAGGCAGGTCACGATGTTGGTCTGCCGGGGCGCCGTTTGCGCAAAGGCAAACCCTGAGAATTGCAGAGGCAGCGCGGCCGCGATGGCGCTAGCCCCCAGGCCCTTCAAGGAAGCGCGGCGCGTCAGGCCGCTCGCCTGCGATCTCGTGAGTACATGTTCATTCGGCATGGATTCTCCTGGCGTTGGTGGTGAGACGGGCGAAAACCGAAAGAGGGATGGTCAATCTCGACCTGTCACTGGCTTTTTGACAAACATGCAGCCAATGTTGCCGCAGGAAAAATGCCTTGCCGGCAAACGACGGCCGCGACCAGGCTGGGCGGCGTGATGTCGAAACTCGGATACCAGCCGCGTGCCAGCGGCGTGGCGGTGCGATGGCCCAGGCAATTGAGGCTCTCCTGCCCATCGCGCTCCTCGATCGGCACGTCAGCAGGGGTCAGCGCCTTCGGGTCTGGCTGGCCCACCGTAACGAAATACGGCAGTTTGTAGGCCTGGGCCGCAATGGCAAGCTGCAGAGTGCCGATCTTGTTCACGACATGCCCCGACATGGTGATGCGGTCGGCAGCCGTGATGAACACATTGACCCGCCCCCGATCCATGGCCCAGGCGGCCATGCCATCCGTGATCACAGTCACCGGCAGACCCATTTCGGCCACGCTGTGTGCCGTCAGGCGGGCGCCTTGAAGGTAGGGGCGGGTTTCGGTGCAGGTGACCTCCAGCCGCTTTCCGCTGCGTCCCGCGGCCGCCAGTGTCTCGATGAACGCCGCATCGGCCCAGCAATGCGTTAGCACCTGATCGCCGTCGTGCAGCAGTGTTGCGGCATGGGCGCCGATGGTGCGTGAAAGGGCGCGCCGCTCGTCCCAAAGCTTCCGCACCCGCGCTTCGACCGCAGCGGAGAACGCAAGCCCATCGTCTGCCATTCCTGCCGTTTCTTGCAGGATGCGACCCACGGCGGTGGCGATGTTGTTGTTGGTCGCCCGGGTTGCAATCAGCCGCGCGCCGGCCGCGGCCATCTTCTTGCGTCGCTGAGCGGCATCGGGCTCGCCGTCCAATTCGCGCGCCGCGAGCACCAGGGCCGCGCTCGCCGCGAAAAACGGACCGTTGCTCTGGGTGACCATCGCTTCGATCGCCTGGGCAACTTCCTCGACACTGCTGCAATCGACAAACCGGTGCTCGAACGGGAATACCCGCCGGTCCAGGATGCGCACCCGGTCGGGCTCCAGGATCACGCTTTCACGTAGCAAGGTTGGTAATGGGGCTTCCGTGGTGGACATTGATGGCGGTTGTTTGAGGAAGGTTTTCAGGGCGTCGGAAACATGCGAATGCTGCTTCAGATTGGCAAATGAAACCAGTTGAAATTTATCATCAATCGCCAAGTTATTCTGATTATTCGATTCCCTGGTTTTCGTTTGTAATGGCGCCTGGACGCAGGATCCTATCTACCCCGAACGGGCCTGCACTGCAGTTTGGATCGTCATATCGTGAAACGGAGCAAATACATGCAGGCAATCATTGGCGGCACGCACACCATCAGCTTGTCCGTCCTGGAGCGGGTTCGTACCGAGCTGCTGGATACACCCTATGGCCAACCCTCGGGGGCCATATCCATCGGCTCCATCGGCGGGCGCGAGTTTGCCTTCTTGCCGCGGCATGGCAATCCGCACATGCTGCCGCCGCACAAGATCAATTACCGCGCCAACCTCTGGGCTCTGCGCAAGGTGGGGGCGACCAGCGTCGTGGCCATTTGCACTTCCGGCGGCTTGGCGGACCGATTCGGCCCCGGCACCATCGTCTGCCCGGACCAACTCATCGATTACACCTCTGGCCGCGAACACACCTTCTCCGACGGGCTCTCGGACGAAGCCGTGGTGCACGTCGACTTCACCATTCCGTACACGGCAAGCCTGCGTCAGGATTTGCTGTCTGCCGCTCAGGCTGCCAAGGTGCCGGTATATGACGGTGGCTGCTATGCCTGTTTCAACGGTCCACGCCTTGAAACGGCAGCTGAGATTCGCGCACTCGCGCGTGATGGCTGCGACCTGGTCGGCCAGACCATGATGCCCGAAGCCGGACTGGCCCGCGAGCTGGGGCTGGACTATGCAGCCTTGTGCCCCATCGTCAACCATGCTGCCGGGCTGGGCGACAGCCGGCACGGTATCGTGCGCGCCGATGTCAAGCTGACACGGGAAGCCACGATGGAGCGCGTCATGCATGTGTTGCTGGCCTTCGCAAGGCAGGAGCGGGGGGTGGAGGCATGAGACACCCTGTGTCAACTCCGCTGCGGGTCGAGCGCCGGGCCGCTCCCAAGCCGGCCCGCGTCCCCTCGGGGGACCGACCGGCGTACTCGACGGGCGAGGGGCTGTCATGATCCCGCCGGGCCGCCAAGGGCCACGAGGTGGACCCTCAGGGTCCTTGGGCGAATACCGGAGTGCGCAGCACGAAGGTACTCAAATGAGCCCTGACGAGCTTGCCCTGCGCGAAGCGGTGGTCCAGACCTGTCGCGACATGAGCCGCCTCGGGGTGGCCAAAGGCACCTCGGGAAATGTCGGCGTGCGCAACGGCGAAGGTTTCCTGATCTCGCCGACTGGAATTTCTTATGACCGGATGCAGCCCGATCAGGTGGTGCAGGTGCACTGGGACGGCAGCTTCGACGGAAAGTACCTGCCATCGAGCGAATGGCGCTTTCATCGGGACATCCTGTTTCACCGTCGCGAGTTCAACGCCATTGTGCACACACATTCGATGCATGCGACCGCGCTATCGATCATGGGCCGCAGCATTCCGGCGATTCACTACCGGATCGCCGCCGCCGGAGGCGCCAGTATCCGCTGCGCGCAATACGCCACTTTCGGCGAGCAAGCCCTGTCGGACAACGCCCTCAAAGCGATGGAGGGCCGCAAGGCCTGCCTGATGGCGCACCACGGCGTGATCGCCGCCGACCTTTCGCTCGAGCGCGCCCTGGCTCTTGCCGTGACGGTGGAGGAACTGGCGCAGCAATACCTGTTATGCCTACCGATGGGAGAACCGCCGGTGCTCGATGACGACGAGATCGGTCGGGTGATCGTCAAATTTCGCAATTACGGTCAACAACAAACACGATAAGGGATTGGGCCCAGGAGTCCCAGCGGTTCAGTCGATCGGCGCGCAACGACGACATCGCGGCGCACTGGCCGCGCTCGGTGCGAATTACCGTGCCTTCCGCAGCAGGTGCTGCACCTGGTTGAGCAGGTCGGCGCCGTCGACGGGTTTGACCAAGTGCAGGTCAAAGCCGGCCGCACGGCTGTTTTCCCGGCGAGCGCGACCACGACAAACCCATGTCGAACAACACCCTGCTGAAGGCCTTGAGGATGATGGGTTACGAAGGCCGGCAGACCGGCCACGGCTTCCGCGGCATCGCGTCGACGGCGCTGAACGAGATGGGCTTTCGGGACCAGGTGATCGAGACGCAGCTCTCGCACATCGACAACAACCGCACGCGCGCCGCCTACAACCACGCGGAGAAGATCGAGGAGCGCCGGGAAATGATGAATGCCTAGGCGGACTACCTCGATGCCGTCCAGCGCACGGGGGAGGTGATCCCATTTCGACAGGCGGCGCAGGCGCGGCGCAGGGCGAGCGGCTGAGCGGCTGAGCGGCTGAGCGGCTGAGCGGCTGAGCGGCTGAGCGGCTGAGCGGCTGAGCGGCTGAGCGGGTTTTAGTCGGTCGCCGTTGGGGAAGGGCGATGCCTGCCCAGGTCAAGTTATCCCTACAAACGATCAAGGCCCGCGTCGATGCCGGCAAGCTCAAAGGCCAGGACGACATCGGCGTGCGCGTGGGCAAGGTCATCGCCCGCTACAAGGTCGCCAAGCACTTCGATCTGCACATCACGGACGCCGGCCTGTCGTGGGCTCGACGCACCGACGGCAATCGCCAGCGAGGCCGCACTCGATGGGCGGTACATCATCCGCACCAGCGTGACGAGCGAGCAGATGGATGCGCCGCAATGTGTGCGCAGCTACAAGGCGCTGGCCAACGTGGAGCGTGCCTTTCGCTCCATCAAGACCATCGACCTGAAGGTGCGACCAATTCATCATCGGCTGGCCGATCGGGTGCGCGCGCACATCTTCCTGTGCATGCTGGCGTACTACGTCGAGTGGCACATGCGCGAGGCCTGGCGCGAATTGACGTTCGCCGATACCGAATTGCAGGACAAGGCCTCGCGCGACCCTGTCGCGCCGGCCCAGCGGTCCGTCAAGTCACAGGCCAAGGCCGCCAGCCGTGAACTGGCCGATGGCACGCCGGCACACAGCTTCGCCACCTTGATGGCCGAACTCGCGTCCGTGGTGCGCAACACCTGCATGACCCTCGGCGCCGGCCCCGAGGCGCCTTCCTTCGAGATCACCACCACTGCCCCGACCAACCACCTTCGGGCCCTCGCACTCATCCGCGACATCCAGCCGTAGTCAGAAACCCAAACCCGGAAATCAAGCCAAGCGCTTGATTCAAAAGACAAACTTGGCTCGGTGGCGGCGGAACTTCAGTCTAGTACGCCGGCACAAAGATTTCGGAACATGACGAAAGCGATGGATTCGCGCTTTCGTGTTTCGAAATCTCTGTGTCGGCGTACTAGGGCCAGGCCAGCTTCGAGCGCCGCGACGAAAAGATTCGGGCGACGCGTCGAGATGCCAGCATTGCCGAGAGCACCCCGCGCCAGCCGAAGGTCGCCGACACGGCCGCATGAGCCCTATCGGCATAGCTGCCGGTAAGCCGGTCGGCGCCGTGACGTTGCGCCAGCTGCAGGTTGATGACGTTGCCGATCAGGCCGAGGTGCGTCAGCGCCTGCGGGTAGTTGCCCAACATCTGGCCGTCGTCAGGGACGACTTCTTCCGAATACAGGCCGACATCGTTGGCGCATCCGACCAGCTTTTCGATCATGCCGCGTGCGGAGTCGATGCGGCCGGCTGCCAGCTCGGCATCGATCAGCCAGGAGCTGCAGACCAGGAAGGCGCCTTCCTCGCCTTCGAGGCCGTCCTCGCCGACATAGCGGCCGATGAATTCGCCCTGCCCCAGCGTGCGACGGACGCGCGTGATCGTGGCTTCCAGGGCACCCGGCGGCGATGCGAAGCCGAGCATCGGTGCGAGCAACACGGCCGCGTCGGTGCCGCCGTCGTAGGCCTGCTGCAACGCGCCGTCTTCGGGCGAGATGCCGTGGGCGCGGATGTTGTCGGCGATCTCGTGCGCAGCGGACTTCCAGTGATCGCCGAGCAATCGGACTGCCCGGTCGAGACCGACCCAGCACATCAGCTTGCTGTGGACATGGTGGCGCGGCGGGCCGCGCATTTCCCAGATGCCCTGGTCGGGCTCGGACCAATGCGCGGCGATGAAGTTCGCGACGGCCTCGAGCAGCCGACGGTATTGCCGGTCGAGCTTGCCGCCGAGCGCCTGGTACATCAGGGCGAGGTCGAGGATCTGTCCGTAGCCGTCGATCTGGCGTTGCAGGTAGGCGCCATTGCCCTGGCGCACCGGGGCGCTGCCCGCATATCCCTCCAGATGATCGAGCGTCACCTCGGCCAGGTTTAGCGCGCCATCGATCCCGTACAGCGGCCGGACTTCGGGGAGCGAACGGCTGATGGATCGCAGCAGGAACTCGTGGAAGCAACCGGCCTCGCCGCTGTAGCCGAGGACGGCGAGCGCATACAGCGCGAACGAGGAATCGCGCACCCAGCAGTAGCGGTAGTCCCAGTTACGCACGCCGCCGAGTCCTTCGGGCAGGGACGTCGTGGGCGCAGCCACGATCGCGCCGCTCGGCGCGTAGGTCAGCAGCTTTAGCGTGAGTGCGCTGCGCCGCACTGCCGCCTCAAAGGGGCCGCGATAGCGGCAGTAGCCGATCCACTCGGTCCAGAAGGCGCAGGTGGCGGCGAAGAATTCCTCGACGCGGTCGGCGGGCGCCTGGCCGGCGATGGTGTTGCCGGCAAGGACGAGGTCGCGGCAGTCGCCCTTGGTCATCGCCCACTCGGCCGTCGCGACATCGTCCTCGAGCTGGTAGTCGAGTTCGCCGAAAAGGCGCGGCATTTCAGCGCCTGCGTCGATGACACCCGGCTCGGCGACCAGCGTCGCCTGCTCGCTCGCGAAAGCGCGCGATGGTCGGTACACCGTCTCCATCTCGACCGCGCCACGCAGGCATTCAACGCGGCGCACGATCCAGGCCGGCGCATTCAGCCGCACGTAGTCGTTGACCCCGGCGTCGAGCTGGCGACCGACCGGCATAAAGTCGGTGACGGCGACCTCGCCGGAGGCCGTACTGAACACGGTCCGCAGCATGTTGGTGCCCGGCAAGTAGGCGCGGCTCGACGTCAGGGCGCCGCGCGGGTGCAACGACCAAAAGCCGCCGCGGCCGGCATCGAGCATGCGGCAGAAGACCGGATCGGCGTCGAAGCGGTGCAGCGTGGCCCAGTCGATGCTGCCGTCGCTGGCGACCAGCGCCGCGCCGTGGCAATCGCCGATCAGCGCATAGTCGCTGATCGGCCGATAGCCGCGCGCCTGGGCTTGAGCGCCCGCCGCCGCGTCAGCCGTTGTCACGGAATGCGGGGTAGAGGCTCATGCCGCCGTCGACGAACAGGGTGGTACCGGTGACGTAGTCGGAGTCGTCCGAGGCCAGCCAGACGGCGGCCTTGCCGATGTCTTCAGGCGAGCCGACGCGGCCATACGGGATCAACTTGAGCAGCTTGTCCAGTTGTTCGGGCGTCGACCAGGCGCTTTCGTTGATTGGGGTCTTGATGGCACCCGGGGCGATGGCGTTGACGCGGATGCCTTGCGCCGCGACCTCTTGCGCCACGCTCTTCATCATCATCTGGATGCCACCCTTGGACGCCGCGTAGTTGACATGTCCGGCCCACGGAATGACCTGGTGCACCGAACTCATGCAGATGATCTTGCCCTTGGCCTTCGAGGCCGGCGCCAACCCCTGCGCCAGGAAGCGCCTGACGCCTTCGCGCACGCACAGGAACTGACCACCGAGGTTGACTTCGATCACCGCCTGCCATTGCGCCATCGTCATGCCGGTGATCGATGCGTCCTTCTGGATGCCGGCGTTCGAAACCACGATGTCGATGCGCCCGAAGCGCTCGACCGTCGTGTCGAAGAGCCGCGTCACGTCGGCCTCCTGCGAGACATCGCCGACGACCGCTAGCGCCTGGCCGCCGGCCTGTTCGATGGTCTTCACGACCTCTTCAGCGTCGTCCCGGTTGTGGTGGTAATTGACCGTGACTTGCGCGCCCTCCTTGGCCAGCGCGCAGGCGATGGCGGCGCCGATGCCCGAGCTGGCACCGGTGACGAGTGCAACCTGACCTTCGAGCAGACGCAGAGACTCTGACACGGCGGGATCCTTCAGGGCAGGTGGGAAAAAAGGCGTACCACGCGTTTGGCGAACGGACTGAACAGCTTGGGTTTGTAGAGCTCCCAGGCCGCCGACTTGCTGGCCTCGCCTAAGGTGGGGTAGGCGCGGATGATGCACCTGTTCAGGCAGCGAGCAATTGCCTGTTTGAACCCGGTTTCCCTCAGCGCGCATCGGCCAGCTTGATCCCCGTCGCGCTGTAGCGATAGCCTGCACATGGCGCCTTGCTCGCGGTCCTGCACTGGTAGTCGGGCTGAGGCGGAATGCTGAGCTGGATCGCCGCACAGGCGTGGTTGTCGACCGTCACCGGGCCCCAGGCCTCCTGCGTCGTGGCACCGGCCTTGATGAGCATCGGCATGGTCAAATTGAGCTTTTTACCGACCGGCGCACCCCCAGCAGCAGGCAGTGCATCGAATTCGATCATCAGTGTTTTGAGGTCCTCGTCACCGCGATTGGTCGCTGCGAACGACATCTGGCACTGGTGACTGGCGGTGTCGCCCGCGCTGTTGCGGTCGATGGTCTTGGCCGTGATGACCATGTCGATGCTGCCTTTGGCCGCCGATTCGACGGGCTGGACCACCCGCGCAACGTCGGTCGGCGTGATACCAGGGGTATCACCGCCTCCCTTGCTGCAACCAGCGAGCGTGAACAAGGCCAGCGTGACGACGGCGAGCTGACGAAAGGGCCATGACGACTCCAATCAAGGGACACTCAGCGCAACGTCGCGCCGATCATTAGAACGGAAAGGCCGAAGGGAACACCTCAGACTGCCAGCCGCGGCGGAAGTCGACCATCAGGGTCGGGTTGCCGGATGCGCAGCCTTCAACCGGATCAACCCCTCCTGCGCGGTCGACGCGATCAGACGGCCATCCTGGCTGTAGATGCTGCCCCGGCAAAAGCCTCGGCCACCCCCTGCAAACGGCGACTCGGTCCGATACAGCAGCCAGTCGTCCATCCTGAATTCACCGTGGAACCACATCGCGTGATCCAGGCTCGCAACCTGCATGTCCGGATCAAGAAAACTTCGGCCGTGCGGCAGCATGGCTGGCCGCAAAAGCCCGTAGTCCGAGGCATAGGCCAACATTGCGTGATGCAGCACCGGATCGTCGGGCAAGCGGTCGACCGCCCGCATCCAGCAATCGAACTGGGGCGGACTGGGCGGCGGGTCGATCGGGTGGATTTTCTCGAGCGGGCGAATCTCGATCGCCGGCTCGATGTCGAGCCGTGCCTGCATGCGCTCGGGCAGGCGATCGCGCAGCTGATCCCAACCCTCGAACTGACTGGCCAAGCCCTGCGGGCCGGCTGATGCGGGCATCTCCGCGCGGTGCTCGAAGCCCGGCTCGCTGTGGTGAAAGGACGCGGCAAAATTGAAGATGGCCTGGCCATGCTGTATTGCAACCACCCGCCGAGTGGTGAAACTGCCACCATCGCGGATGCAGTCGACGTCGTAGACGATTTTGGCGTTTTTGTCACCCGGCCGAAGAAAATAGGCGTGCAGCGAATGCACGCTGCGATCGGCGTCGACCGTCATTGCGGCGGCCATCAGCGCCTGCCCCAGCACCTGCCCGCCAAAAACTGCGGCGTTGCCGACGTCGCCGCTGACACCACGAAACAGCTTGTCCTCGAGCCGCTCGACCTGAAGCTGCTCGATCAGTCCACGCAAGGCATCGTTCATGCCGCGCATGATCTCATGCGGCCACCGACTGTGAACCCGAGCCGACGGTGCTTGAATTCGACGAAACACGTTCTGTGTTTGGCAGCATAGGGAGGCCATGAGCCGGGCGAGCGCGTCCAACAGGATGCGG
>JBBRID010000018.1:0-18997 GCA_038221635.1 Burkholderiales bacterium | reverse complement strand
CGACGTGCGCCGTGCAGGCCCACCTTCTTGCGCTCGACCTCGCGGGCGTCGCGCGTGACAAAGCCGGCGCGGCTCAAATCCGGCTTCAGGGCCGCATCGTAATCGATCAGCGCTCGGGTGATGCCGTGACGCACAGCACCGGCCTGGCCTGACTCGCCACCGCCATGCACATTGACCTTGATGTCAAAGGCTGCGTCGT
Source organism: Burkholderiales bacterium (assembly GCA_038221635.1). Lineage (GTDB taxonomy): Bacteria > Pseudomonadota > Gammaproteobacteria > Burkholderiales > Burkholderiaceae_C > Ideonella_A. Next base: position 18,798 of record JBBRID010000018.1, on the reverse strand, counting down.
TGGCAGTCAGCACCAGCGGCTGGCGCACGACCATGATCGAGGTCTGCCGACCGAAATACTCGTCGACCGCTCGGCCGTTGACCACAATCTGGCCAGAGCCCTTCTTGATGAACACGCGGGCCACAGAAGATTTGCGGCGGCCGGTGCCGTAGTTCCAATTTCCGATCATCAACGTTCCTTAGATGTCGAGCATCTTGGGTTGCTGGGCGGTGTGCGGATGGCTGTCACCTGCATACACCTTCAGCTTTTTCACCATCGCATAGCCCAGCGGGCCCTTCGGCAACATGCCTTTGACAGCCTTCTCGAGCGCACGGCCGGGATGCTTGGCCTGCATGTCCTTGAAGTTCGTGGCACGAATGCCGCCCGGATAACCGGTATGGCGGTAGTAGATCTTGTCGGTGGCCTTGTTGCCGGTGACACGGATCTTGTCGGCGTTGACGACGACGATGAAATCACCGGTATCGACGTGGGGCGTGTAGATGGCTTTGTGTTTTCCGCGCAAACGGAGGGCGACTTCACTGGCCACCCTGCCGAGAACCTTGTCGGTCGCGTCGATCACAAACCACTCATGCACCACTTCGGCCGGTTTGGCGCTGAAGGTTTTCATTTGAGTGTGTATCCGAGGTAATTGCTCCGCCTACCGGGCACACGACGCAACCCACGCTTCGACCCTCGGAACCGCTTCTGACGACTGGCGGCCTCTCGGGTCATGGGTAGCAAATCCGACGCCTCCAACAATTCAGAGAGCGATCGAACCCGGGTGACCGGACTTCTGACCGGCGCAAATATGCAAACAAGCGCGCCGCTCCCCTGATAGAGCTGAGTTCAGGAAAGCCTGCGATCATATCACGGCAAGCCAATCCGTCCAGAAGCGACTGGATGCTGAGGAGACCTGTCTATTCTCGACACTGGTTGGGCGAGCAAAGAACACCATATTCATGGATACTAGGGTTTACCCGTGACAAGGAGCATCCATGTCCAAACTCGATCAGAAAGACCTCGCACCGCCACAGATCATGAGCGGCGCTGACTCGACAGAAACACCGCTCAACCTGCTGCCCGGCACTGCCGCAGGCAAGACACCGCCAGAGCCTGTCCGCAGTGGGTCGTGGGTACCTGTGCGCTCGATGACGCCGCGGCATCGGACGCGCATCCTGCAGCACATGGTCGCGCTGGATGAACGCGACCGCTACCTTCGCTTCGGCTATCCGGCGACAGACACGCAGATCGCGAAGTATGTCGACACTCTGGATTTCGATCGCGACGAACTGTTCGGCATCTTCAATCGCAAGCTCGAGCTGTTGGCGTTGGCGCATCTGGCCTATGCCCCCACGCCGCAAATCAACGATAAACCGGCAATGGCTGAATTCGGCGTCTCGGTGCTGCCGAAGGCTCGGCGGCGGCAATTCGGCGCGCGGCTGTTTGACAACGCCATCCTGCACGCACGAAACCGCGGCTTCGAAACCCTGTTCATCCACGCCTTGAGCGAGAACACGGCGATGCTGAGGATTGCGCGCAAGGCCGGCGCCCAGGTGATCCGGGATGGATCGGAATCCGAGGCCTGGCTGAAACTGCCTCCCGAGACCGTGGCAAGCCGCTTCGACGAGGTCGTCGAACAACACGCGGCTGAATTCGACTACCAGTGGAAATTGGGCGCGAACCGAATCCACAAGGCGATGACTGCCCTGCCACTGCCGTTCGGCTGCAAGGACAAGACAAGCAGCGAGTGAGCAACTCGCCGGTCTGATCGGCGCACGCGAGGTCCGCGTTACGATGGCGCGTGAACCAATCCGATTCAGCCAGCGTGTCGTCGCCGCCCGGGACGCCGGCGGCAGTTGCCGCACCACCCTTCACCGGACTGACACCGGATACCGTTCTCGACGCACTCGACAGTGTCGGCCTGCGTGGCGACGGTCGGCTGATTCAGCTCAACTCATACGAAAACAGGGTGTTCCAGGTTTTTCTGGAAGACAGCCGCGTCGTCGTGGCGAAGTTCTATCGCCCCGGCCGCTGGAGCGACCAGCAGATCCTGGAAGAGCATGCCTTCGCTGCCGAACTGATGGCCGACGAATGCCCAGTGGTGGCACCCTGGACGCTGCAACTGCAGTCGGATGGGCCACTGGAAGGCCGCATGTGCGGCAAAAGCGCTGCTGCAACCGCCGACGGCAGCACCTTGGTCGAGGTCTCGACTGCCGGCGGACCCTACCGTTTTGCAGTCGTCGAACGCCGTGCCGGGCGCCCACCGGAACTGGAGTCGACGGCGAATCTGGCATGGATCGGCCGGCTGCTTGGCCGCATCCACATGGTCGGCGCCAGACGGCCGTTTGTGACGCGGACCAGCTTAAGCGTCGAATTGATGGGCCGCGCATCGCGCGACTGGCTTGAGCAATCGGGCATGGTGCCGCCCGACGCATTGCCGGGCTGGCTGGATGCCGTCGATCGGGTGCTCGAGCTCGCTCAGCAGGCGTTCGACCAGGCTGCGCCGCTGGTCACGCTGCGACTGCACGGCGACTGCCATGCCGGCAATATCCTATGGACCGAAGCCGGCCCGCATTTCGTCGATCTCGACGATTGCCTGACCGGACCGGCGATCCAGGACTTATGGATGCTGCTGTCCGGTGAATCAACCGTTGCCCGGCGCGAACTGAACGCAATGCTGTCGGGCTACGAGCAGTTCATGGATTTTGACGACCGTGAACTGGCGCTGATCGAACCGCTGCGCAGCCTGCGCATGGTTCACCACAGCGCCTGGCTGGCCAGACGCTGGGACGACCCGGCTTTCAAGGCCGGATTTCCCTGGTTCGAGCAGTCGAGTTACTGGGCGCAGCGGACGATTGAGTTGCGCGAGCAAGCCGAGGTCATGTCCCACCCCCGGAGCGGCTGACGCCGTTGAGGGCCCACCCCCCGAAGCGGCTTGCGGTGTTTGCTGGATCGAGGCGGCGTTTTCAGATGGTCGTGGACATTGTCGCGCCGTTTGTATCAGGCCAACAGCATCGCGTTCACGCGCTTGACGTAGGCCGCCGGGTCTTCGAGTTGGCCGCCTTCTGCCAGCATGGCCTGGTCGAACAGGATGTGGGCGAGATCGTCGAAATGTTCGCTGCCTTCCAAGCGTTTGACCAGCGCGTGTTCGGCGTTGACCTCCAGAATCGGTTGCGATTTCGGCGCCGATTGGCCGGCTTGCTTCAACATGCGCGCCAAGTGACCACTCATGTCGCCCTCCTCGACCACCAGGCAGGCAGGTGAATCGACCAGACGGGTCGTCACGCGCACGTCCTTGGCGCGGTCCTTCAGCGCCTCCTTCAAGCGGTCCAGCACCGGCTTGAAGGTGGTGGCGGCCTCTTCGGCGAGCTTTTTCTCGTCTTCGTCCTGAAGCTTGCCCAGATCGACCGCACCCTTGGCGACGCTTTGCAGCGGCTTGCCGTCGAACTCGTACAAGTGGCTGAGCATCCACTCGTCGACCCGATCGGTCAGCAGCAGCACCTCGATGCCCTTCTTGCGGAAGATCTCGATCTGCGGGCTGTTTTTCGCCGCTGCCAGGCTGTCGGCCGTCACGACATAGATCGCGTCCTGGCCTTCCTTCATGCGAGAGACGTAGTTGGCCAGCGAAACGCCTTCGTCAGCATGCGTCGACGCGAAACGGAACAGCTTGGTGAGCCGCTCCTGGTTGGTGAAATCCTCGCCAACGCCCTCTTTCATCACGCTTCCGAAATCCTTCCAGAAGGCGGCGTATTTGGCGCGCTCGGCTTCGTCCTCGCTGTTGGCCAGCGACTCCAGCATGCCGAGCACGCGCTTGGTCGACCCCTCGCGGATCGCCTTCACGTCGCGGCTTTCCTGCAGCAGTTCACGGCTCACGTTGAGCGGCAGATCGGCACTGTCGATCACGCCCTTGACGAAGCGCAGATACACCGGCATCAGCGCCTCGGCGTCGTCCATGATGAAGACGCGCTTGACGTACAGCTTCACACCGCCGCGCTTGTCGCGGTTCCACAGATCGAATGGCGCCTTCGCCGGGATGTACAACAGCTGCGTATATTCGGTGCGGCCTTCGACCCGGTTGTGGGTATGCGCCAGCGGCGGCTCGGAGTCGTAGCTCAGCTGCTTGTAGAACTCGTCGTACTGCTCTTGGGTGATGTCGCTCTTGCTGCGGGCCCACAAGGCGGCGGCCTTGTTGATCGGTACCCACTCGTCGCGGGTGACCTGCTTCTTGGCCTCTTCGTCCCACTCCTCCTTCTGCATCAGGATCGGAAGCGAGATGTGATCGGAATATTTGCCGATCACCGACTTCAGCTTCCAGTGGCTCAGGAATTCCTCCTCGCCGTCACGCAGGTGCAGCGTGACGCTGGTGCCACGCGCTTCGCGGGTGATCGGCTCGATCTCGAAATCGCCGGTGCCTTCAGAACTCCAGCGCATGCCTTCGTCGTTCGCCAGACCGGCGCGCCGCGACTCGACCGTTATCTTGTCGGCAACGATGAAGCCGCTGTAGAAGCCGACGCCGAACTGGCCGATCAATTGCGCGTCCTTCTTCTGGTCGCCTTCCAATGCGGCCATGAATTCGCGCGTACCGCTCTTGGCGATCGTTCCCAGGTTGGCAACCGCCTCCTCGGCCGACAGGCCGATGCCGTTGTCGGCGATCGTGATGGTCTTCGCGTCGGCATCGAAGCTGACGCGGACTTCAAGGTTCGGCGCGTCTTCGAAAAGCGCGGAATTGTTCAAGGCTTCGAAACGCAGCTTGTCGCAGGCATCCGATGCGTTGGAGATCAGTTCGCGCAGAAAAATCTCCTTGTTCGAATACAAGGAGTGGGTAACGAGGTGCAGGATCTGCTTGACTTCAGCCTGAAATGAAAGTTTTTGCTTTTCCATGGTGCTTTGGAGTGATCGGGAGAAAAAGGGGCTGCCGTCGATGGCAGCCTCGAGATGTCTTTGCAGGCGTTGACATGCGGTCGAAATGACCGATTTCAAGGCCCGGTGCGCCGACAACGCGGCCGAGGGCATGCGTCAGCAGCGCCTTCAGCCCCGGTCTCCGATCCAGATCCGGACCGCGCCACCGCGCGAGGCGGCGGTTACGGTCGATCCGACCCGTCAGCGGCTTGCCGATCCCCGCACCGAGACGTCACCACTGGCCGATGCACCACGGCCATTCATCGTGCCGCCATCTTGCGCGTCGGCCGCAGGCTCGGCATTCGCGCCGCGCGTCGCTTCGGCCCTGGCTGCACCACCGGTTACCCCTTGAGCCGGCGGTTGATTCGCCCGATCGGTCCGGGACAGCGGGGTGGTCGACGAGGTCGAATCGACTGTGCCGCTCAGTGTTCCCCGGGCGGCAGCGGCAGCGCTGCCAGTTTCGTCGATGAGTCGGCCACGATTTCGTGGCCGCTCGATCGCACCTGCAGCCTGGCCATCAGCCCTTCCACCCGCATCGATGTCACGCTGGATACGGCTCCCAGCCAGCGCACCGCTCGCCGTGCCGCCTGCGCCACCGCTGAGGGTGCCGCCAGCCATGTTGCCACCCATCGGAGCGCCAAAGGCGCCGCCGACCGCTCCACCCACTGCACCGGCGGCACTGCCGCCGAGCAGACCGGCCTGTGCGGGCACTGCGATGGCCCCGGCCGAAGTGACCAAAGCGGCAACGGCCGCGCTGCGAAATTTTCGAAAATTCAACATCAGGAATCCTTTGTCTGGTTGTCGGATCCGGCCATCCGGGTCCTTCAACTCGACAACGAAACCCTGCGCGGATTCCTTCCGCGCCCTTACACCTGGTTGCCTTCCCGATCGTTCAGGGTTGGCGTCGCAACGCAGTCTGAAGCCCGCGCGGCTCGACGCGCCAGCGTTCGCCCAGCAGGCCGAAGCCAAACACCACGTCGCGGCCAGAGGGACCGAGATCGATCGCCTGTTGTTCCAATCCCAGCAAGGCGGCGCGGGCGGCCGCACGGTCGGGCATCTGCAAGAATTTCGACAACAGCCCGGCCACGAAGGGGGCGGCAAACGAGGTTCCGCGTGCCGACACATAGCCCCCACCAGCCGAATCGGCGACCGCCAATTCGGCACCCGGAGCCGCAAAAACGACCTGGGGCCCTTGCGCGGCTTCCGGCAAGATGCGGCGATCGCTGCCGACCCCGGTGACCCCGACGACATTCGGGTAGGCGGCTGGATAAAGCGCAGGCGCCGCGGGACCGTCGTTGCCCACGGCAGCGACGATCAGATGACCGCGAGCGGTCAACGCTGCGACGCTTTTTTCCAGCAACCTGTTCGGTGGGCCGACCAGACTGACATTGATCACCGCAACCCTTTCAATGGCCAACCAAGCCAGCGCGCGCGCCACCATCTCGATCGAACCGCCGCTGGTGCGACCGCAATAGACATCGGCCGAAAACAGGGTGGCCGCCGGAGCTAACCCGGCGAACCCGGAATCACGGCCGACCAGCAATGAAGCGACTGCCGTTGCGTGAGGATTCGCCGCCGGCTTGCCGTCGCAACCCCACAGACGGGCTGCGACGGCACGAAAGGCCGGGTGCAGCAAATCGACACCGCCGTCGACCAGACCGACCCGGCCACCCGCCTCATCGCCGCTTGGCAGTGCAACTGTTGAGCCGACGGCAGCTGCATCGACTGCTCCGCTGCGGACATATACATGGTTGAAATCGGCTTCGAGCCGGGGGTCGAGCATGCGCAGCCGGGTCAGCGCGTCGGCGGTGGCAACGCCTGGTGGCGGCTGCATGACCACCGTTTGCAGATCCAGCCCCACGAGTGCGGAGCGACGCAACAGCCTGTATCCCTGCGCCCGTGCTTGCTCCAGCAGCGCTGCCGTGGGCGAGATCAGCAGCAGCTCGCCCCGCAACATCGGCTCGCCGGCGGGATCGGCCTCGACTTCATCGCCATGCAGGCGCAGCAACTCGTCGATCGTCTGGCGGCGTACCGCCTGCAGCGGCAGCAGACCGACCAGCGGGTCGACCGCAGTGCGAATCCGCGCACGACCCGCGATCCGGTCGCTGATGATCGCGCCGGCATCAAGCGTGCCAAGGCCCGGCACTGCGCCGATGGCGCCGACGCCCGGCACACGAAGTTGTGCCTGCGCCGGCAAGGCGATCACCAGAGCGGCGACAACCAGCGCGCGCAAGAAGCGCACGCGCTGGCCGATACGAAAGCAATTCCCTGATCGGTCGAAAGGGGTCGGAATCAACATGGTCGAGAGCATAACGATCCAGACGTGGAAGAAAATCCCGTCGGCATTCGTTGTCCCCTACATGACATGACCACCAACCCGACCGAATTGCTGCAGCGCGACCTCGTTGCCCTGCTGCCGCGACTGCGCCGCTTCGGCCGCAGCTTGACCGGGCACCGGGAGGACGCCGACGACCTGGTACAGCTGACGATCGAGCGTGCGTTGGTGAAAAGCGCGCAGTGGCAACCGGGCACGCGCCTGGACAGCTGGATATTTCGAATCATGCAAAACGCCTGGATCGACGAAGTTCGATCACGCAGCCGATATGCACAGACCTTTGCGCCCGAGGAGGCCGGTGAACACATCGGAACATCCGGCAGCGCAGCGCAAGACGACGCGATTGCGATCGAGCAGGCGATGCGTCAGCTGAGCGACGAGCAGCGCGCCGCGGTGGCCCTGGTGCTGATCGAGGGCTTGCCCTACAAGGAAGCGGCACAGGCGCTCGACATCCCGATCGGCACGCTGACCAGCCGACTGGCACGCGCCCGCGAGGCGCTGCAGCTCCTGCTCAGCGCAGAAGGAGACATCCAATGACGACACTCGACCCGCAGTTGATGTTCGCCTATATCGATGGTGAACTCGACGATGAAACCGCCGCCGCGGTGCGCGCCGCCATCGACGCAGATCCGATGCTGAACGCGAAGTTGAATGAGCATCGAGAACTTCGCAATCGAGTTCAGGGCGCTTATCTAGGCATCCTTGACGAAGCCCTGCCGGATCGCCTGCTGCAGGCTTTGGAAGCGCCACCTGCCGCCGCCACAATCGAGCTGTCAGCCGCGCGCGACAAGCGGGCACGACGTCAGTCGCCGGTCGCGCACAGGCCGGCCTCGACCTGGGCCCGCTGGGGTGGCCTGGCCGCAAGCCTGGTCGCCGGTGTGTCGATCGGACTGATGCTGCCAAACGAAAACTCGGTGTCACACTTCGGGTCGACCGCCAACGGGCTGGTTGCATCCGGCCGCATCGCCGAAGCCCTGTCGAATCAGCTCGCCAGCGAGCCGGCAGCTGATTCGCCGGTCAGTCTGCAGATCAGCTTTCTGGACCAGGCGGGCCACTATTGCCGCACCTTCACGACACCGGGATTGGCCGGAATGGCCTGCCGGGACGGCAGAGATTGGACGCTGCAAGCGTTGCTGCCGGTTGAAAATGCGAGTCCCCAGTCGGCAATGCGTCAGGCGGCCACACCGTTGCCCGCCACGCTGCTGCAGATGGTGGATGAACGGATGCGCGGCGACTCGCTGGACGCCGTTGCCGAACGGGCTGCACGGCAACGGGGTTGGCAACGCTGACCGGATGTTTCTTCTCTTTGATCTTGGCTGGGTGGTTACTTCTGGATGACACGCCTGACCAGTTTTCCAATCGTCAGGCCCTGCACCAGGATCGAAAAAACGACCACGCAATAGGTCAGGGCCAGCAGGGTCTCGCGCTGGGGGCCGACTGGCAGCGAAAGCGCGAGCGCAACCGAGATCCCGCCCCGCAGGCCGCCCCAGGTCAGCACCAGTCCGGCGCCCCGGGGCAGCTTGAACGCGCCGTTGAACAGACCGACCGGCAAGCCGATCGCCAAGGTCCGCGCCAGCAGCGTTACCACGATCGCCACCACCGCTGCCAGCGCAATGCCGTCGGCGAAGGTAACGATGATGACTTCCATGCCGATCAGCACGAACAGCACGGCATTCAATATCTCGTCGAGCAACTCCCAGAACAGATCGACGTGGCGGCGCGTGGTGTCCGACATCGCCAGCGCACGGCCGTGATTGCCGATCATCAGACCGGCCACCACCATCGCCAGCGGGCCCGACACGTGCAAACGGCTGGCCAGCGCATAGCCGCCCATCACCGCCGCCAGTGTCAGCAGCACCTCGACCTGGTAATGGTCGATCGATCGCAGCAGCCTGAACGTGACATAGCCCAGCACCAGACCGAACAACAAGCCGCCGCCGGCCTCATGCAGCAGCAGCTGGGCGGCGTGACTGAACGATGGCACCTCGCCGCTCGACAACATGCCGAGCAACAACGCGAAAATGACGACGCCGACGCCGTCGTTGAACAGCGATTCGCCGGCGATCACCAGGTCGAGATTCTTCGGCGCGCCGGCCGACTTCAGGATGCCCATCACCGCAATCGGATCAGTCGGCGAAATCAGGGCACCGAACAACAGGCAATAGGTCAATGGCAGAGGCAAGCCGAGCAGCGGCAGCACCCACCACATCGCCATGCCGACAACCGCAGTGGACAACACCGTGCCGACAACCGCCAAGGTCCCGATCTGCCACCGATAGGCGCGCAGTTCGCTCAGGTCCACGTGCATCGCGCCGGCAAACAGCAGCAGTGACAACATGCCCTGCATCAGCACATCGGTGAAATCGATCGATCTCAGCAGCGACTCTTCATAAGCACGCAGGTCACCGACGAGGCCGATGGCATCGAGCAACACCAGCAACAGCGACAGGCCGAGCGCCGCGACCATCACGCCGATTGTTGTCGGCAGGCCGACGAAGCGGTGATTCAGGTAAGCCAGCAGGGCCGTGACGACAAGGCAGACTGCGGCGATATCAAGCATTGGCAACCGATCCGGCTGCGTTACCTGACGGATCCGCAGCATAGGCTGCTCTCAGCTCGCGCTTGAGAACCTTGCCGATGGCGCTGCGCGGCAACTCGGCCACCCGCTTCACAGCAGCCAGCCGCTGGGTCTTACCGACCTGGCGGTTGAACCAGGCGTGCAGATCCTCTACCGTGTCGGACGCATCGGACTTCAGCACGACGAAAGCGACTGGCGTCTCGCCCCACTGCTCGGACGGCACACCAACAACCGCGACCTCGGCGATCGCCGGGTGGGCTCGAAATTGCGCCTCGAGATCACTCGGATAGATATTGAAGCCACCGGAGATGATCATGTCCTTCTTGCGATCGAACAGGATCAGAAAGCCGTCTGCGTCGAAACGACCGATGTCGCCAGTCCGGATGAAACGCTTGCCGTCCGGCGCGAACCATTCGGCCTCGCGTGTTTTTTCAGGCTGACCGTGGTAGCCGTTCATCATGCCGCTCGAGTGGCCAACGACTTCACCCGGCTCGCCTGGACCGGCTTCGTGTCCTTCGTCGTCGATCAGGCGGATATCGTGGCCTTCCGCGGGGAGACCGACCGTATGCAGCTTGTTCGGGTGACGATGGGCCTCCAGGATGCAGGTGCCGCCGCCTTCGGTCATGCCGTAGAACTCGATCAAGCCGCCGGGCCAGCGCGCCAATATGTCGGCCTTCAGCGCGGCAGAAAACGGCGCGCTGGTGCTGAATTTCATCTGGAAACTGGCCAGTTCGTGGTGGTCGAAGTCGGAATGCGCCATCAAGCGCTGGTACTGCACCGGCACCAGCATGGTGTGGGTCACTCGCAGGCGCGCGGCCAGCTGAAGATAGCCGACCGCGTCGAACTTCGGCATCAAGGCCACCGTGCCACCAAACGCAAGCGTCGGAAAGAACACGACCAGCGTCGTATTCGAATAAAGCGGCGTCGCCAGCAGCGTGATCGTCTGCGGCCCATAGCCATAGCTGCGACCCCGCCGCACATGGGACCAGCGCATGCCGTGCGGCTGCACGATGCCTTTGGGCTCTCCGGTCGTGCCCGACGAATAGATGATGTTGAACGCGGCCGATGGCCCCGGCGAGACGGCGGCTGGCACAACGCCGTGCGGCTCCAGCCAATCGCTGAAGCAGGTAAACGCATCGTGAGCCTGGTGATCGTCGAGTTGCAGATACAGCGGCGCGCCGTTCGACGGTGGCGCTGCGGCAAAGTCTGCAAATTCACCCGCCGTTGCCCGATCGACGAACACCAGCCGGGCGCCCGCGTCGGCGACCATTCTCTCCAGGCTGGCCGACGTGGCGCCAGGCGCGAGCGGCGCGACGGCGACCCCGGCCCGCAGCGCACCGAGAAAAACAACGGCGTAGGCAACTGAGGCCGTTGCACAGATCGCGATGCTGTCGCCCAGGCGAAGGCCATCGCGCTGCAACGAAGCAGCAACCCTGTCGATTGATCGATCGAACTCGGCATAGGTTTGCCGCTCTTCGCCGCAAATCAGGGCCAGCCGCTGCGGGGCGGCTATCGCATGGCGCCTGATTTCGTCACTGATCAGGCCGAATTCGGGCAGCGGGGAGTCGTCCATGGCTTCGCTACCGCTATTCGATCGACGCATAAACGAGCGTCTTGTAGAGCGCCCAGAATCGCTCGCGCTGTTCACACGCCTGCATCATCCAGATCGCGATCAGGTCTTCGGCCGGATCGATCCAGAAGTAGGTGCCGGCGAGGCCGCTCCAGTGAAAATCACCACGGCTGCCGGGAACCATCGCCTCGCCATCGGCAACACGAACTGCAACGCCGAGCCCGAAACCATAACCGGGGCCGGGCAGGTAGCCGTTGTTGGCACCGGGCATGCGGCTGGCACGGATCAGATCGGCGCCGAGGTGGTCTCGCGTCATCAACTCGACCGTCTTGCGCGACAACAGCCGGCGCCCCTTCAGCGCGCCGCCGCCCAGCATCATCCTTGCAAAGCGAAGGTAGTCGGAAGCGGTCGAGAACAGCCCACCACCCGCGGACTCGAAAATGCACGGCTTGCGGGCGTTGAGCAGGCGGATCGGCTCGCCGCTGGTGGGGTCGACCGCAAACGGCTCGGCCAGCCGCGGCAGCTTGTCGATCGCGACGTCGAAGCCGGTATCCACCATCTTCAGCGGATCGAAGATGCGCTCGCGCAAAAACTGTCCGAGCGTCTGCCCGCTGATCCGTTCGATCAGGGATCCGATCAGATCGGTGGCACGGCTGTATTCCCAAACCGTTGCGGGTGCATAAGCCAGCGGCAATTGCGCCAGCCGAAGCGAAAATTCGCCGTTGTCCAGACGGCCTGATTCGACACCGGCCTCCAGGTACAGACCTTTGACGGGAGAGCTTCCGAATACACCGTAGGTCAGCCCGGCGGTGTGCCGCAACAGGTCGTGAACCAGCGGGACGGTGGGTGTGGATGGCGTGGTCGGCGGCAACGCGACGCGTTTCAGGCTTTCGCGACCCCGCGAATCGTGCTGCAACACGCCGAGCTCGAGCTTGGCAAATTCCGCCAGATGCAGAGCAACCGGATCGCGCAGACTCAGTCGTCCCTCCTCGATCAACATCATCAAGGCGACCGACGCGATCGGCTTGGTCATCGAATAGATGCGGAAGATCGCGTCCTCGCGCATCGCAATGCCTTGCTGCGGATCGAGCTGCCCGAGTGCGGTGCGGTGCACGACCTTGCCGCGGTGCCGGATCAACATCACCGCGCCGGGAATCGAGCCGCGCCCGATCTCGCCGGCGACCGCGGCGTTCAGGCGCTTCAGGGCAGGTTTGAACATGGCGGAGCCGCTCGCTCAGATGGCGTAGCCGGGGTTGCGTCGATCCAGGCGGCGCAGCAGACCTGGCCACATCAGCCGCGAGCCCATGCCCTTGCTGACTTCCAGCGACTGAGCCATGATGCCGTCGGTGATCTCCTGCGGAACCGGCGTCAGTCGACAACCACCAGCCTGGGCCGCAATCTGAATTTCGCAAGCCCGCTGCAGACGGTACATCGCAAGGAAGGCGTCGGCCACCGTGCGTCCGCAGGTCAGCAGCCCGTGATTGCGCAGGATCAGGTGGTTGGCAGTTCCAAGGTCATCGACCAGGCGACGCTTTTCCTCGGCGCGCAAGGCCAAGCCCTCGTAGCCGTGGTATGCGATGCTGGCCAGCGGGAAGCAGGCTTGCTGCGAAACCGGCAACAGGCCATCCTCTTGCGCCGATACGGCAACGCCGGCCACGGTGTGCGTATGCACGACACAACCCACTTCATGGCGACTTTCGTGCACCGCGCTGTGAATCACGAAGCCAGCCGGATTGACCGGAAACGGCGAGTCCATCAGCGGCCGACCTTCGGCGTCGACCTTGATCAGGCTCGATGCGGTGATCTCCTCGAAGAACAGACCATAGGGATTGATCAGGAATGCATGTGCGCCGTCGCGACCCTCGCCCGGAACGCGCGCCGAGACGTGGGTGAAAACCAGGTCGTCCCAGCCGAACATCGCCACCAGCCGGTAGGCCGCAGCCAGATCGAAGCGGACCTGCCACTCTTCGGGCGACACCATTTCGCGCACGCTGGGGATATCGGGGATCTTGTTGTTCATCATGTTGCCTTTCTCACTGCGATTTCGTTTTTGACCTGATTTGTACTGTCGATAGCCCGCTGGCCGCGCGCTGCCGTTTCGGCGGACTGCAACTCACGCCACAGCACTTTGCCGGAGCCGGAAGTCGGCAGGCTGCGGACGAACTCGACGATACGCGGACATTTGTAGGCAGCCATGTGCTCGTGCGCCCACGCGATGACATCGCTGGCGCTGACGCTGCCTTCGTGGTCGGCTTTCAGAACGATCAATGCCTTGACGGTTTCACCACGCCGCTCGTCGAAGGCGGCGATCACACAGGCTTCGCGGATCGCCGGATGGTGATACATGATGGCCTCGACCTCCGCCGGCCAGACCTTGTAGCCCGACGCATTGATCATCCGCTTGAGCCGGTCGACCATGAAGAAGTAGCCATCGTCGTCGATCCTTGCCAGATCGCCAGTGCGCAGGAAGCGCTTGCCGTCGAGTTCGACGAAGGCCTCGGCATTGGCCTGCGGGTTGTTCCAGTAGCCGAGCATCACCTGAGGCGCATCGACGATGATTTCACCGATCTCTCCATCCGGCAATTCGGTCATCGACTGGGGGTCGACGATTCGCGAATCCACATCGAATACCGGGATGCCCAGGCATTGCGGCCGCGGCCGGTGCACCGGATTGATGTGAGTGGCCGCCAGAGTTTCCGACATGCCGTAGCCCTCCACGTAGTCGAGCCCGGTCAGCGCCTTCAATTTCGCGGCAATCGCCGCCGGCATCGCCGCGCCGCCGCCGCGCAGCATCTGCAGGCTGCTCAGGTCGTGCTCGGGCAAGTGGGGGTTAGCCAGAAAATCGATCATCATGGTCGAGATCAGCTGCCAGACCGTAACCCGCTCGCGGGCGATGCATTGCGCCGCCAGCTCACGATCCCAGCGCGGCAGGATCACGATGGTCGCGCCCAGGTAGATCGGCCCGTTCATGCTGCTGGCCATGCCGGTCACGTGAAAGAACGGCAGCACTGACAGATAGACCGCATCCTGGGTAAGGCCGAACCAATGCGCACCGCCGACCAATGTGCTCATCGCGCCGCGATGGGTGTGCATGCAGCCCTTGGGCTGGCCGGTGGTGCCCGACGTATACGGCATCACGCACAGATCGTCGGGCCCGGCGGTCGACGCGCCGGGCTGGTGAGCGGCGGCGAACATGTCGCACCATGCCGTCACGCCGGGGCTATCGAAACGCACGCGCGCCGCAGCGACGAATTCGGGCACCGTCCAATCTCCCAGTTGCGGCAGAAAATCGCTGTAGGTCGCAACGATGAGGTGCCTGAGTCCCGTGCCGGTCTGGTCGGACGGGTCTGCTGGAAGCAACGGCAACATCTGATCGGCGAGGTCCTGGGGCACAAACGCGGTCGATGCACCGCTGTCGGCCACGTAGTGGCGCAACTCATCGGTGCGATTCATCGGATTGACCGGCACCACCACCGCGTCGGCTCGCAGGATGCCGTAGAACGCTGCCACCCATTGCGGGCTGTTCTGCATGTAAAGCAACACCCGGTCACCCGCCGCCACGCCGCATTCGCGCTGCAGGAAACCCGCGATCGCATTGGCTTGCGCCAGCAGCTCGCGGAAGCTGATCGATTGGCCATAAAAGCGGATTGCCGCTTTATCCGGATACCTCGCGGCAGAAACTTCGAGGTTGAAGAACAGGCTGGTCTGCGGCAGCGTCAAATGGCGCGGCGTATTCGGTGGCCAATGGGCCAGATGGGGAGGATCGCGGCGACTCATCGAGGCCCGCCAACACGGTCGTCGAAGCCGGCCGGGTCGCTGTGCTTGTCGACGTGGAAAATACTCATGCTGGCTCCGAAAATTGACTGATTGCCGAGCGAGCCCGCTCAGCGATTCGAAATCGATCTGTTGCGCCAGTGCCAGGCTTGTCGAGCCGGAAGTCGCCATGAACGAGGCGAGCCCGCGCATCGGCGTCGCCCACAGGCAGCTATTGGGACGACCAGTCGATGAGACGGTCGACAGCGGCAATCGTCTCGGTTTCGGCCGTGCGGTATTGGCGGGTCCAGCGCGCCACCTGGCGGGCCACCCTCGAAACCATCAATGCAGGTGCGCAGATGGTCAATCAGCTTGCCTTCATCGAAGGCAAGCGCGGCAGCAACCGGTTGGGTGCCTGAAAACTGGCTCTGAGGATCGCTGAACATCGGCTTGTTGACGCAACGCCCAAGTTGGCGCTGCATGGGCGAATCGTAATGGCAGAGTCCCCTGCCATTTGACTTGACCCGATTGCCGACGACAATCGACGCTCGCCGAATTGATCAAAAGACAAGGAGTACGACATGTCCCGCACGACCCCCAAGGCCAGCTTTCATTGGGATGACCCCTTGTTGCTCGACACCCAGTTGAGCGACGAAGAGCGGATGGTCCGCGACTCGGCCCGCAGTTACAGCCAGGATCGCCTCGCCCCGCGCGTGCTCGAAGCATTCCGCCACGAAAAGATGGACGTCGGCATCTTCCGGGAGATGGGCGAACTCGGCCTGCTCGGACCGACCATCCCCGAAGAATATGGTGGAGCCGGCCTGAACTATGTCTGCTACGGTCTGGTGGCACGGGAGGTGGAGCGCGTCGATTCGGGCTATCGGTCGATGATGAGCGTGCAAAGCTCGCTGGTGATGGTGCCGATCAACGAATTTGCCAGCGAAGCACAGAAGCAGAAATACCTGCCCAAGCTGGCGACCGGCGAGTGGATCGGCTGCTTCGGCCTGACCGAACCGAACCACGGGTCCGATCCGGGCAGCATGGTGACCCGCGCCCGCAAGGTCGACGGCGGCTACAGCCTCACCGGCTCGAAGATGTGGATCACCAACAGTCCGATCGCCGATGTCTTTCTGGTCTGGGCCAAGGACGACGAGGGTGCGATCCGCGGCTTCGTACTCGAGAAAGGCTGGAAAGGCTTGAGCGCGCCGGCCGTCCACGGCAAGGTCGGGCTGCGTTCCTCGCTGACCGGAGAGATCGTGATGGACGGCGTTTTCTGTCCGGAGGAAAACGCCTTCCCCGAAGTACGCGGCTTGAAAGGTCCGTTCACCTGTCTCAATTCAGCGCGCTATGGCATCGCGTGGGGGGCCCTCGGCGCGGCCGAAGACTGTTTCCACACCGCCCGCCAGTACACGCTGGATCGCAAGCAGTTTGGTCGGCCATTGGCCGCCAACCAGTTGATCCAGAAGAAGCTGGCCGACATGGAGACCGACATTGCGCTCGGCCTGCAGGGCTGTCTGCGACTGGGGCGCATGAAGGACGAAGGGATTGCTTCGCCCGAGGTGACCAGCATCATGAAGCGCAACAGCTGCGGCAAGGCGCTGGACATCGCCCGCACCGCGCGCGACATGCTGGGCGGCAACGGCATCAGCGATGAATTCGGCGTGGCGCGTCACTTGGTCAACCTCGAGGTGGTCAACACCTACGAAGGAACGCATGACATTCACGCGCTGATCATCGGGCGGGCGATCACCGGGATTGCTGCGTTTTGAACCAGCATCGACTCTGTGGCAATTCCTGAATCGCCACAGTTATCGGCGCTCGGTGCATCCTCGGGCTAGAAGCCGCGAGGGTCGCACCGCGTAGATATTTTTATACCGGTTGCGGGGTGCAACAACTGCAGGCGCAACAACTCATGGTCTTCTTGCCCTTGCCCTTGCCGCCTTTGCCACCCTTTCCGCCCTTCCCGCCTTTGCCTCCCATGCCGGCCTTTTTGCCCATACCGGCCTTTTTGCCCATGCCACTGCTATTCCCGCCACCGGAAACGAAAAGGACCTCTTCGAGCGTCAATGTACGCATATCAATCTCCTGAAAGTGAAGGTTCACGTCTGGGGATGGAGGGAATGCCGCCGATCCGCCGATGCGATGGTTGAGTAGGTCATAACTGTAACGATTTGTCAATTCAGCAGTGGCCGCTGAAAGCGAGAACTAATGCCGTTTGACGTGGATTTCGATCGATTTTTCTCGGCGCAAGTTCCCCCTGTCTCAACCGCGCTCGATTTCGTTGTCAGAAATCGCTCTGGACGCAGGATCCTCTTCCTGTCGAACGGTAAGCCTCTCGATTTCGCGCCACGAGATCAGCTTGCGCACGACCTGCGGTGCATCGTCAAAAAATTGTGAGGTAAAACGCATCGGCGGCTGCAGGTGGTAGTTCCAGACGTCTCGAAACCACGGACGCGAGTAGGCCAGAGCGACGATCGGCCGAACCTTGTTCGATCGGTTGGCCAATCCCTGGTGGACGGTCGCGTAGTCGATCAGCAGACACGACCCCTGGGGCACGATCGGATCGTAAGTCGGTTTGTCGACCGCCTCGTCATAAGGTATCGACTGCGTATCCTTGAAGCAACGGGTGGTACCGGTGCTCTCGTCCATACGAACCAGCGGCAAGATGATCTGCGCGGCAAAACATGGCGACTCGAGACCCCAACCTGCTTCTTCATACAGCGGCGTATGGTCCTTGTGCAACTGCTGGTCTTCGCTGCCCGGGAGTGAAATGACGGCGGTGTATGCACCCAGGATGCAGTTCTGCCCCAGGATTTGCTTCATCGCGGGAAGCAGCATTCCAGATGCGATGAAATCGGCTGAACCGAATACGTCGTCCATCTCCAGCGTCAACATGTAGCGTTTGTCGCCGACCTGCAGATGATTCTGCTGAGCCCGCTCGTCGAGTTGGCGCTGATAACGCTGCAGAAAGGTCTGGTGCAGGGACTCGACAAACGCCGGATCGAAAACTTCGTCGATCTGGACAACGCCATGTCGGCGGAAAAGTTCCTGTAGCAAGGCCATCGTGTCGGCGTTGAGGCAACCCTGTTCGCGTTCTGCCGCTGAAACTTGGACCCGGGGCCAACCGTCGGGCTTGCCGGCCTCTGCTATCGAGGTGCTGAACTCTTCGAGCCGCAGCCGCAACTCGGCCCCGCCAATACAGCCCGGGTCCAGATGAAGTGCCGCCTCCAGGGCTTCCCGGCAGGCTGACAGATCCACCTGCTCGAGGTAGGTCTGCGCGAGTTCGATCCGCCACCGAGCTTGATCGGGTTCGAGTTTGACGGATTCGAGGCCGGCTTCCACGGCCGTTCCATGATCGCCCGCCTTGCGGGACAACTCCCCGAATCGGGCCAGCAGATCAGCCCGTTGCGGATACTTCGCGACCTGATCCTGCAGCAGGCGATGAGCCCGATCCCACTCATGCTGTGATGCGTAATCCTCGGCAAACGCCATCGCTGCAGAATGATCCTTCGCGCATAACCAATCGCAAAGATCGAGCAGGTTGTCGAGCAGATGCAGGATGCTGGGAGCGGTTCGTCTGGACGAAGGCGAATGCGGAAATTGGCCGTAGGTGAGGATGAAGCGGATCTGGCCCGCACAGATTGCACCGGCCAAGCCGTGAATCAAGGCATCGCGGCTGGCATA
>JBBRID010000017.1:0-19187 GCA_038221635.1 Burkholderiales bacterium | reverse complement strand
CTTGGAGATTCGCTTCTCGATCGCGTACGACAGGAAGGTCGCCATGCCACCGCTGGTTCCCGGCAACGCGCCGAAGAAGGCACCCAGACTTGAGCCGCGCAACATCGGCCCCCACGAGCGGCTCCAGTCTTCCTTGGTCGGCAACTGGTCACGCAGCCCGAATTTCTGAACCACCGTCGATACCCGTGACGAGCCAGCACTCTTGATGACTTCGGACACTGCGAACAGGCCCATCGCAATCGAGATCAGCCCGACGCCGTCGGACAATTCAGGAATGTCAAAGCCGAAGCGGATAGTGCCGCTGTTGACATCGGTGCCGACCACTCCGAGGATCAGGCCGACCACCATCATCGCCACGCCCTTGATCGGCGAACCCTGCCCCACCGTAGAGGCCGCCATCAAGCCCAGCAACATCAGCGCGCAATATTCGGCCGGGCCGAAGGCCAGTGCGGCCTCGGCCAGCATCGGAGCAAACAGCATCAGCAGCACGATGCCGACCGCCGAGCCCCAGAACGACGCCACGCATTTCATGAACAGTGCAATGCCGCCACGGCCCTGCTTCGACATCGGGTAGCCATCCAGCACATCGACCGCCGCCGCCGGGTGCCCCGGCACGCCGAGCAGAATCGAACAAGTGCCCCCGCCGTAGTCTGCGCCGAAGTAAACCCCGGCCAGCATGATCAGCGCGCCGGTGGGCGGCAGGTGGTAGGTGATCGGCAGCAGCAGCGAAATCGCGATCAGCGAACCCAGGCCGGGCAACACACCCACCAGGCAACCGAGGAAGACGCCGACAAAGCAGTACCAAAGGTTGGCGAGCGTGACGGCCTCGTTGATGCCGATGGACAAATTCGAATAGAAGTTCGCGAAAATGTCCATCATCAGTCCAGGAACGTGAAGGCAGGCAGCGTCATCGACAGCCCGACCGTGAAGATGAGCCAGGCGATCAGCGACAGGCAAATGGCCAATATCGCAGTGCGGCGCAGGTGGTAGGGATGCTCGGCGGCCACGGCAATGAATGTGAGCGCCATCGTGGCTGGCACCAGACCCAGGCGGTTGACGAGCAGACTGAACACCAGAATGGCGGTCGGCACGGCGATCAAGGCGCGCAGCGCAAATGCCGGCGGCTGCAACACGTGCACCGCCTTGCGAAAGGACAGCAGCGCGATGATGATGCCCAGACCCACCAGCACCCACCCCAGCGCAACGGGGAAAAATCCCGGACCCATGCGCGAAGCCTGCCCGACGGTGTAATGACTGGCGGCATACAGCGCGACGAACAAGCCCAGACTGGCTAGCAACACGCCGGCGATCAGGTCACGGTATTCAATCTGTCTCAAGGTTTGCCTCGCGATTTTTTGATGTGCTGCCGCATGCTTGTACGTCGCTCCAGCGCTGAGATTTCCCGTTTCCCTTGACGGTCAAATGCTCACCCGCTGACCAGCGCAAAAACCGCAGATTATCGGACCTTGTTTGCACCGATTGAAAGTCGGGTAGGCCCGAATGCGATCAAACTGATGTGCTGATGCTGTTTTGTAGAAATCGCGCCGGTTAGTCGTTGGCTCTGCCATCGAAGCCGCCCAATATCCGAATCGGAATGACCACAAGAGCGCCGAACATGTCCGCATTCAATCCGCACATCGGTGAGTTGTTTCCGGGGTTCACTCAACACCGCGTGGCGGTCGAACCCGAGATCGAGATCAATGCCGTGGTGGGCGGCAGCGGGCCGCCGCTGCTGCTTTTGCCTGGCCATCCGCAGACACTGGCGATCTGGCACAAGGTGGCGCCGCTGCTGGCCGAGCGGTTCACTGTGGTGGCCGCCAACCTGCGCGGCTATGGAGATTCATCGAAGCCGCGCGGCGCGGCCGATCACGGCAACTATGCCAAGCGCACGATGGCGCAGGATCAGGTCACGCTGATGAGCAGACTCGGCTTCGAGCGTTTCGATCTGCTTGCTCATGATCGCGGCGCCAGGGTGGCGCACCGCCTGGCGGTGGATCATCCGCAGGCAGTTTCCAGGCTGATACTGCTCGATGTTGCGCCGACGCTGTCGATGTATCAGCAGACCAACGATGAGTTTGCCCGAGCGTATTGGCACTGGTTTTTCTTGATCCAACCTGCACCGCTGCCCGAACGACTGATCGAGGCGGACCCCGCAGCCTACCTGCGCGACGTGATGGGCCGACGGAGCGCAGGCCTGGCGCCCTTCGATCCACGCGCGCTGGCCGAATACGAACGCTGCATCGCACTGCCCGGCACCGCTCATGGCTTCTGCGAGGACTACCGAGCCGCGGCCACCATCGACATGGCACACGAACGAGCCGATCTGGAAGCCGGCCGTTTGATCCAGACACCGACACTCGTGTTGTGGGGCCGGGACGGCGTGATCCAACGCTGTTTCAAGCCGCTCGCCGAGTGGCAACGCCTGGCCCGTCAGGTGGAGGGGACGGCACTGCCCTGCGGCCACTACATCGCGGAGGAAGCCCCCGACGCCTTGCTGGCGGCCGCTCTGCCCTTTCTCGCCAGGGACCGGATCAATCAGGCAGCGCAGCCTTGAGCGAAACGCAACTCCCAGCGGTCATTGCATCGCCTCAGACGCGCCAGGCTGGCAACTGCAGATTGCGCCAAACGGCGACGATGCGCAGGCCGGCCGTAATGGCGACGCAGGCCACCAGCGCCAGCCAGCCCGGTGCTGCCAGCTGCCACAGTCCGACATAGACCCAACCGCCGATGAAGGCACATACCGCATAGGGCCGATGGTCCTTGAAGGCGGCCGGAATTTCATTGCAGACCATGTCGCGCAACACGCCGCCGAACACGCAGGTCACGAACTGTTCCGCCGCCAAAGGCCGCCAGAAAGCCGACCACACAGACCCCGACAGCATCCAGGCGCTTGCGTGCGGCCTCGAGCACGCCGGACAAGGCGAATGCAGTGGTGCCGCCGAGTTCCACCAGCAAGCGCACCGTTTCGCCCCAGTGATGAGCATTCTGCATGCCGGATTGTCGCGCCGCGCGCGGGCACGGAGGTCAACTAGATCCCTGCTGAAGCACCCAGGTTACCGCAGCCCCGCACAACAACGCCAACACGATCGCCAATGCCCGGCTTCGGATCCCATCCGCGCTGGCCGGGGTATCCGGCGGTAGCGTCTTGTCTCCATTGATCATGGGAAGAATCAGGATGCGCTTCTTGATCAGCACGTAGTAGACGATCGCCGCAATGTGAAGCCCCACCAAGGCGAACACGCCCCATTGCCCAAAGCTCTTGTGCCACGAGGTTGCGCTGAGCGCCAGATCACTGCTGACAAGGCGGTTGAGGGGGCCAACAGTGGCGATTTCGTCGTCTGCAACCAGCCCCGTGGCAACCTGCGCAATCAGCACGGTCAGCAGCGCGAACACCGAGAAACTGCCCAACGGGCTGTGCCCGACATCAACATGCTCGTCGGCTTGCGAACGCCCACGCAGATAACGCAGCACGGTGCTTGGGGCGTAGATGAAACTGGCAAAGCGCGACCATCGGCCACCGACCAGACCCCAAAGGATGCGAAAGATGAGCAGCGCGAATACCACGTAACCGAATCGGAAATGCCAGACGATGGCATCGCCACCGATCTTCGCGCTGATCAGAGAACCCGAAACGGCTGCCGCCAATGTCCAGTGAAAGAGCCGGGTCGGAAGATCCCAGACCCGGACCGATGAAGCAGACGATTGGGTCATGCAAGTGTCAGGGTGTCCGAAAATCCAACGATACCGCGGGTAGACCCGTGCGGGGAGTCACACAAACAAGAAAAGACTGCTCGATCAGCAAATTTGGCGCTGCCGTTTGTACACTGCCCCCAGCCTGCGCCGGATTGGCGGGCCCGACAGCTTTCCAACCCCCAGGAGTTTTCCCATGCGAATCAAGACCCTCGCCGCCTTTGCCATATTCGGTCTGGCCATCGCCGTACCGGCGACCGCGCAGTTCCGCAACGCAGAGGCGGCGGTCGAGTACCGGAAAAGCGCATTCACCGTGATGGGCAACCATTTCGCACGCATCGGCGCGATGGTGAAAGGCGACACGCCATACAACGCCGCAGCGGCAACCGCCAGCGCCGACGTGGTCGCGATGATGTCGAAGCTTCCCTACGAGGCGTTTGTCGAAGGCACCAGCGGGACCAAGAAAGGATCGCCCAAGCCGAACGTCTGGACCGAGCGCGCAAAGTTTGACGATCTGGCCACGAAGTTGCAAGCCGAGACAGTCAAACTCGCGACCGCCAGCCGCACCAACAACCTGGACGCCGTCAAGCCGGCATTCGCCGAGGTCGGCAAGGCCTGCAAGGCCTGCCACGACGACTTCCGCAATCCCTGAGTAAGCGCCGCGCGAGCAGGGTGGGCGGCGACCTGATTTGAAGGCACGGCCCCAGGCCGTGTCACCGGCTAGCGCCGCACGAATCGTTGGCCGTTGTTCGACAAGCGTTAGAGGGCACGCTCTACGAAATCGGCACGAATTGAGGTGTGTCCTCTACGACTCGTTGGCAAAGTCGCTGCATTCCCGATAGGCATCGGTCCGCAAGAAGCGGTCGGCACCGTTGGGTAGGCAGATCAAACCAACTGGAGTCAAACATGTCCACCAAGAACCTTTCAAGCGTCGCCAACGACGTCATCACCGCCTACGGCATCACCGCAACCAACGTAATCAATACCTACCGCTTCGGCGGCGAGCGCATTGCGGGATATGTCGATTCGCGCTTTGCCACCGCCGTCAACCGCGGCGCATCGCTGCTTCGCAACGACATCCGTTCCAACCTGATCGGAAACCAGCAACGTGTCAGCGGCTTTTACGTCAAGGGTGTGCACTTCGGGACCGACCGTGCGCAAACCGCAGTGGGTACAGCCGTCGATCTGGCGACCAAGGGCGTCAGCCTGGTTGCACAGAACGCGGATCGCCTTGATCGCCTTGCCAACCTGAACGCACTGGGCACGCTGAACCGCGTGGTCATGCCTGCGGCGCATATCGTCAGCCTGGTTGCCGAGCGCATCGAAGAAGGCAGCAGCAAGCTGGTCATACGTGTTGCCGGCAAGCCGGTGCCAGCCAAGGCCGTGGCCACACGCAAGCTGAGCGCCACGACGCGTCAGGCAGCGGCCACGCGCAAGCGCGTTACCAAGGTAGCCACCAAGCGGGTCAGCAAAGCCGTCGCCGAGACCGCAACCAGCACATCGAACGCCGCACGTCGCGTGGCACGCAAAGCCAAGGCGACCGCCAAGGCTGCTTGATCTCCATCGCAAGCGCGACACCGCGGCTCTCAGCCGCGGATCGTCAGACCCGGGCCGCCGGCCATGCCTCAACGCGAGGCTGAATCCGGCGGCCCGCATTCATTCAAGCTGCCGCCTTCACGCTCACCACGCTCAAGATGCCTCAGCTGCCCCATCAAATCTGCCGATGACCAACTCTCGCAAGCGCATCGTCGAACGGCGGCTTGAAATTGCTGCGCGTTAGTGCGGCGAAAAACAGTCGTCGGTGATTCGGTTGCAGTGGCTATCGCGGCAATTCGCAATCCTTGATGGGCAGATCGGCACGCCTCAGTCGTTGATCACCACCACATTTGCACCATCGACACCGCTGACCTTGCCAAGTTGCTTGAGCCGATCCAGCACCGCGTCACTGTCCGGCATGCGGCTGCGATTCGATAGCTCGAGCCGGACGGCATCGGCATCGATCCTGAGTCGACCTTCTTGAAGGATATCGGGCACGCTGGCCGAGAAGCGGTGACCGAGCTGCAGCGCACGTCCCAGAATTTCGGCGCGGCGAAGCTGGGCGGCGCTCAGCATGCCGGCGATCCGTTGCTGGCGCTCATCCTCGAGCCGACCCCCATAACGAGCCATCACCGCAATCGCAATGAAGACCCGCTCGGCATGCGAGACGCCGACGAACGGAAACTGCAACAGGCGCTGCAGGCTTTGCTCGGCCTTGACCTTGTCGTGGTCACGCCAGGCAATATCGGTCAATGCGCAGACGGCCAGCCGCAGCCGCCGGTCGGCGCGGCTTTCGCCGGGAAACAGGTCGTCGGTCCAACGGGCGAGAGCGGCGGGAAACTCCGCAACTCGAGAAGTCGGCAAGCCGACCGCCTGTGCCCCCTCGAGCAAGGGGTCGCGCGATTTCTCGGTCTCGTCGAGTTGGGAATAAAGCCAACCCTCGCGCAGCCCCGACAACGAGAAGACCACGCGCTCGGGTTTCAGGTTGCGCAGCACGCGAGACAGCACCAACGCAGCAGCCGGCAGGGTTTCGATGCGCCGGCTCGGCACGTCGGGCAAGGCCGCCACTTCTTCGGGTGTCATCCGCGAAATCTTCTTCGCCAGCGCACGCGCATCGTCCGCCGCAATCTCATAGCCATGCACGACACTGATCGGCGCCGCATTCATTGCCAGATGCACACGCGCCAATGCACGCCAGCCGCCACCAATCGCATAGAACACCGGCTCGGTCAACATCGGCGGCAGGCGCTCACGCAGGATCGCGTCGATCGCCTTCTTGGCCGGGTCGATGCCGTCACGCAGCAACTTCAGCACCGGCAAGGCGCCCAAAGGCATGCTGACCAGGCGCTCGCCGACCCGATCACCCAGCACCTCCGCAACCTCGAGACTGCCACCCCCGAGGTCGCCCGACAGTCCTTTCGGCTTGTAGAAGCCCGAGATGACGCCGTATGCCGCATAGGTCGCCACTTCCTCACCGCTCAATACCCGGGCCTGCAGCCCGGTGCTGGCGCGAATCGCATCGACGAGCGCCGAGCCGTTGACTGCGCGCCGCGTCGCCTCAGTCGCGATCACGTGAACGTTGGTGACCCGCATCGCCTTCGCGATCGCGTTGAAGCGGCTCACCGCATGAACTGCCCGCTCGATCGACTCGCCGGTCAATTTACCCTCATCGTCGATGCCGGCCCCGAGCGCACACAGCGATTTTTCATTGAAGCGCGGAAACGGCGCTCGACTCAAGTCGTCATAAACGACCAGACGAATCGAATTCGAACCGATGTCGATGACCGCGAAATGCTGTTGGACGCGCCCGAGCACTCGTGCAGTGTCGATCTCGAGGGTCGGGGGATCGTTCGTCATGTGCATTCCCGGCTGTCATCGCACTAGTCTACTGATCCGCTGATCGTGCGCGCTGATTCGATTGAAGCGCTTCAGGATTCGCCATAAAAACTGGAATGGTGGCGCTTGCTGCTTCGCAGTGACAATCACCGCATAACGCCGAACTGCCATATTCCAGCGCGCCATCGCTGCGCAACGCTTAAAGCGCTTGCCGCCGTCGGGCGCGGGGTGCCGCTCGGCAGCGACATCAACCGCTGGGACGATGCGATACGCCGCGCAGGCATCGAGCCGGGGTGACGGCGCTGCGTCGATCTTGCGACATGTAGCCGCCATCGGGGCGGTGTTCGCGATTTTACGGCGCAACGCGCGTCGCGGCGGAACCCAATTGACGCCTTGCGTCACGAGTAGCGGGCGACTGGGCGGCACAGCCGGCTCCCGGCGCAATTGAACGCCATTCGGTGCAACGAGGTCAGAATGCTGACCAACGCTTCGACATCGGCCATCATGGAAATACGAAAAATCAGGGTCGGCCAGCCGATCACGCCTGACGAGTTCGAGTACCTCGACGACGAGCAGCTTGCGCGCATCGTGCCGCGCGCATATCGCGAATTTTTTCCCGGCAAGGACTTCTGCGCCGACGGCAGCTTCTACCTGCACGACGGCAGCGCCTGGAGCTTCTACAAGGCCGGCTTCGTAGACGACTGACCGTCGCCCGGGATCGCACCGACAATCGAAGGCTTGCCTGCGATTGTTGCCGCAGCACAAATCCCATCTCTGGAGAATCCCGATGAAGTGTGCCCTCGTCGGTTCGCGATATTTCGCGGCCACGGTGTTCGAAGCCTTGAGCAAGGAAGATGGCCTGCAGTTCACCAGCATCGTCGCGCCCGCTGCCGACGACCGACTGGCGCTGGCGGCCCGGGCGGGCGGCCTCGACGTCCATGTGCTCGCCAACCCGAAGATCGTGCCAGCTGAGGCAATTGCCGAGGGCACCGATCTGATCATTGCCGCGCACACGCATGCGCGGGTCAGCAACGAGGCGCTGGCCCGTTCGCGGCTTGGCGGGGTAGGCTACCACCCGTCGCTGCTGCCACGCCACCGCGGCATCGCGGCCGTCGAGTGGACCATCCTGGAAGGCGACGCGATCGCCGGAGGATCGGTTTACCACTTGGCCGACGGATGGGACGCCGGCGCGATAGCCGCGCAGGACTGGTGTTTCGTGGCCAAGGGTGAATCGGCGCGCGAGTTGTGGGAACGTGCCCTGGCGCCGATGGGATTGCGGCTGTTGGCACAGGTGGTGAGGCAGGCTGCGCGCGATGGCCAGCTGCATGCAGATATCCAGGATCAGCGCTTCGCGACCCGCGCGCCGATGACCCGCAAGCCGGTTCTTCAGAACGACCCGAAGCAGACAACCCATGCGTCGATGGTGGTCACCGTGATGGGGCCTGACCGGCCCGGCATCGTCCGGCTGCTGTCCGACAAGGCGCAGCGTTTCGGCGCCAACTGGGCCGACAGCCGGATGGCGCGGCTGGCGGGCGAATTCGCCGGCATGGTGCATTTCGAAGTGCCCCGCGAGAACGCCGAGGCACTTGCGACGGCCTTGCGCGGTCTCGAGTCGTCAGGCTTGCGCGTGGCCATCGCACACAGTGAATCCGGCCCACCGTCCGGCAGCATGCGTGGCGTTTCGCTCGAACTCGTGGGCGACGACAAGCCCGGAATCGTCGCCAGCCTGACACGCATGCTGGCTGATCGCCACATCAGCATCGAACACCTGAACACCGAACTGGCCGGCAGCGGCGCCGGTACCCAGCACTTCAAGGTTGCCGCGCATCTGCTGGTGCCGAATCAGATTGCCAGCGAAGCGTTGCGCGCCGATCTGGCCGTGCTGGCGGCCGACATGATGCTGGACATCGCGCTCGGCGATGCCCCGGCATCTGCACCCGAAAGCGGCACCTCATAGCGACAAACACCGCCTGCATGGGCGGCAGGCAATATCTTCACTTTGGACATTACCGGCCAGCAAGGCTGGAGAAATGCCGAGGCCAGCAAGCCGGAGCAGGGGCAGCAATGCCTTAAGTTGAAATTAATCCTCGATCGGCATCATAGCTACCGATGACTTTCCGCATGGCCCCCCGCGCCGCTGGGCGCGACTCTCGTTCGGTACCCCGTTCGCCTGATTCAGTCCCGCTGGCGCCGAGCCGTGGCAGCCAAGGATGGGCGCATGCGTGTCCATCGACACAATCTGGGTGCTGTCGCGAATCATGAGGGCTGCATTGGTTCCAGTCCTGCCGTCCGCGGCAGGCTCGCGCTGGTCGCTGCCGCGCCCTGAGGTATCGCCCGCACTCCTGGTCGTCGCCATCGCCGTTTTTTTTGCGGTCGCCGCCAACCAAGCCTTCCTGTCGGCCGCCTTGGCTGGCAGAACGGCAAACGCGTTTTCCACTTGGAGCTTCGCTGCTGCGCTGCTGGTCATGCTGACGGCGTTGCACTCGTTGCTGCTTTCGCTGGTGATGTTTCGTTGGGCAACTCGACCACTGCTGAGTCTGATGATCCTCGCAGCGGCAGGCGCAACTTATTACATGCAGAAGTTCGGAATCTACATCGACCCGACGATGGCGCGCAACGTCCTGCATACCGACCTCGTCGAAGCTGGCGAATTGCTGACATTGGATTTGCTGCGCCACATGGCGTTGTATGCCGCACCGCCGATTTTCGTCGTGTGGTGGGCCAGATTGAGACGTCAGACTTGGCAACGCGCACTGCTGCAACGACTGGGCCTGATGCTCGGATCGGTCGCTCTGCTGCTCATCTGCCTGCTGCTGGTGTTTCAGGATTTCTCGTCGCTGATGCGCAACCACAAGGAAATGCGCTACCTGATCACACCCGCGAACGCAGTCTATTCATTCAGTCGCGCAATTGCTGTGGACACACGGCAGGTCAATCGCAAGCGCGAACCGGTGGGCACCGATGCCCGTCTGGCTGCCGGCTGGTCTGATCGCGCACGTCCGGCTCTGTTTGTTGTCATGGTCGGCGAAACCGCGCGTGCTGCGAACTGGGGATTGAACGGCTACACCCGGCAAACGACTCCGGAACTGGCTGCGCTCGATGTCGTCAATTTCACCGACGTGACTTCGTGTGGCACGAACACCGAGACCTCGCTGCCTTGCATGTTCTCGGCAATCGGACGACGCGACTACGATGAAGACCGGATCCGGCACAGCGACTCGCTGCTTCATGTGCTGGCGCGCGCCGGCTTCGAAGTGGTGTGGCGCGACAACCAGTCCGGCTGCAAAGGGGTCTGTGCCGGCCTGACCGAGCAACGCCTGGATCGCTCCGAAGTGCCGGGCCTGTGTGCCGATGGCCGCTGTCTCGACGAAATTCTGGTGCGCGGCCTCGACAGCATCGCGCGTGATGCAAAAGGCAACCTGGTCGTCGTGCTTCACATGCTTGGCAACCACGGGCCGTCGTACTACAAGCGTTATGACGAACGGTTCAAACGGTTTGTGCCAGCATGTGAGACCGATGAGTTGCGACAGTGTTCACGGCAACAGGTTGTCAATGCCTACGACAACGCCTTGCTGTACACCGATCATGTGATTGCCGAAACAATCGGCTTCCTGAAAACACAGTCTGGAAAATTCGATACCGGCCTGATCTATGTGTCCGATCATGGCGAATCGCTGGGCGAAAAAGGGCTGTTCCTGCACGGCATTCCTTATGCTATCGCCCCTGATGAACAGACCCGCGTACCGATGGTCTGGTGGCTGTCGCCGTCATTCAAGAAGAGTTTTGGCATCGATGGCGAATGTCTGCTGCGCACGACCGGCAAACCGGTCTCGCACGACCACCTCTTTCATTCGGTGCTCGGCTTGTTGCAGGTGCAGACCAGCGCCTACGAGAAAGCGTTCGACGCCGCTGCGAGTTGCAGAGGATGAGCGACGCACTCGCCATCCGCGTCGGCACGTTGCACGACGCCGACCCGTCGCTGTTCGACGATTTGCGGCCGCTGGTCATTGCCGGCCTCGCGCTGATCCTGTTCGACATGCTCGGCCTGGATCTGCCCTTGATCAGGCTTTTCGGCACGCCGGACGGCTTTCCCTGGCGCGACCACTGGTTGACCGCCGGCTTGTTGCATCACGGGATTCGAAACGCCGGCTGGCTTCTGTGTGGCGTGTTGGTGATCGGAATCTGGCGGGCGCCTCCGATGCTCGCAATCCTGAGTCGGCGTGAACGACTGTGGTGGCTCGGCACATCGCTGCTGTGCGTTGCCCTGATTCCGCTTCTCAAGCGTCACAGCCTCACCAGTTGCCCTTGGTCACTCGCCGAGTTCGGCGGCACGGCGACGTACGTCTCGCATTGGCTGTGGGCCCGAGGTGACGGCGGTCCGGGGGGCTGCTTTCCCTCTGGCCATGCATCGACGGCGTTTGGCTACTTGGCGGGCTGGTTCGCGTTGCGCCGCTCGGCACCGCGCACGGCTCGAACTTGGCTGGCACTGACGGTCACGATCGGCTTGGCCCTCGGGTGGGTGCAGATGATGCGCGGCGCCCACTATGCAAGCCATTCGTTGTGGACGGCATGGATTTGCTGGGGGGTCACGGCGGTGTCGTTTCATGCCTTCCACGAATGGCGTGAGTCGGCTCACTACGCACTGCGTTCGAAGGCAACATCGTCGGGCCGCTGAGCCGGCGCGGGGCCTATCCCCCCAGCGTCAATTCTGGATCTCCGCCAGAGGCGACGACTGCCGCGGACTGATCGTATCGTTCGCACGCCCACTACCTTGTCGTTCGACCAAGGTCGCGGAGTGCGCGCACAGCGCCAATCCCGTTTGCGGCGGCAGTTTGCAAGACAATCATCAACCATCATCGTCACATCAGGGCGCCTCCGATGAAGATCCTCATGCTGCACGGCATCAACCACAACATGTTCGGAAAGCGTGACCCGAAGCAATACGGGACGATCACGCTGGCCGAGATCGACGCCAGGCTTCAGGCATTGGCAAGCGAACTCGGCGCCGAAATCGAGAGTTTCCAGACCAACGACGAAGGTGCCATGTGTGAGCGCGTGCACCAGGGCTTCACGGAAGATGTGGACGCCGTGTTGATCAACGCCGGGGCATGGACCCACTACAGCTACGGTTTGCGCGACGCCGTGGCCATTCTCACGTGTCCGGTGGTCGAGCTGCACATGTCGAACATCCATGCGCGCGAAGCATTTCGACACGTATCTGTACTGGCGGAAATCGTCACCGGACAGATCGCCGGCTTCGGCGTCGACAGCTATCTGCTCGCGTTGCGTGCGGCGGTCTCGGCAGTTCACTCGAAGCAGGCCACCGTGGGCTGATGAGTTCACCCAGCCACGCCGCAAGCCAAATGCACCGCATCGTCATCGTCGGTGGCGGTGCCGGCGGCCTCGAGTTGGCGACCCGGCTCGGCAATACGCTGGGCCGCAGGGGCAAGGCTGAAATCACACTGATCGACAAGACGCGGACCCATGTCTGGAAGCCGAAACTGCATGAGATCGCTGCCGGCAGCATGGACATGAGTGCGCACGAAGTTGATTTTCTGGCGCAGTCGCACTGGCACCATTTTCGATATCGAGTCGGCGAGATGATCGGCCTCGATCGGGAACGGCGTGAGGTGCTGGTCGCACCGTATGTCGATGAATATGGCAATGTCGTCACCTCGCAGCGAAGCTTCGCTTACGACACCCTGGTGATGGCAGTCGGTAGCCAGACCAACGATTTCGGGACACCCGGCGTCGCCCGCCACGCGATGCGACTCGAGTCGGCGGCCGATGCGCTGCGCTTCCACTCGCAGATGCTCAACGCATGCATCCGTGCGCACGCCCAGTCGACACCATTGCGGCCAGAGCAATTGCATGTGGCGATCATCGGCGCTGGCGCAACCGGTGTCGAACTGGCAGCCGAACTTCATCGCACGACCCGCGAGGTGGTGGCATTCGGCCTCGATCGGGTCGATCCCGACAAGGATATCCAGGTTATGGTCATCGAAGCCGCGGGCCGCGTCCTGCCGGCATTGCCCGAGCGTCTCTCCACCGCCACCGAGAAGCTGTTGCAGGAACTAGGGGTCGTCGTGCAGACGAATGCCAAAGTTGCCGAGGTACTGCCGACTGGCGTGAAGCTGGCCGACGGCCGTCTGCTGCCGGCCGAACTGGTGGTCTGGGCAGCGGGCGTCAAGGCGCCCGACTTCCTGAAGGACATCGGCGGGCTGGAAACCAATCGAATCAACCAACTGGTGGTCAGGGCAAATTTGCAGTCAACCCGCGACGACGACATCTTCGCGATCGGCGACTGTGCCGCCTGTCCCTGGCCGCAGGCGCAGGGCGGCAAGGGTGGCTGGGTGCCGCCGCGGGCGCAAGCGGCACACCAGCAGGCCTCGCACATGATCAAGCAGATCCGCCGTCGCAGGGCCGGTCAGCCGCTGCTCGACTATCGTTATCGCGATTTCGGTTCGCTGGTTTCGTTGGGTGAATTCAGCACCGTAGGCAACATGATGGGTGGATTGATCGGTGGCAACCTGATGATCGAGGGGTTGTTCGCGCGCCTCATGTACGAGTCGCTCTACAAGATGCATCAGTTGGCGCTGCACGGGCTGCCGAAAGTGGTGCTGGATACGCTGGCGCGGATGATTGTTCGCCGCACCGAACCTCACGTGAAATTGCACTAACGCCCGAGTCGACAGCGCTGTCGACTAGGACATGGGTCGGCCCACCAGCAGGATCGCTGCCGATGGTGTGAAATCCGAATCGAACCCGTCATCGGCACCGCATGCTGATCAACCGGCACAGCCATGCCATGATGACGCCTCACGCAACGGCGGCACAGCGGCGCGGCGCCGAGATCTCGGCATCGAGCCCTTTGTAACGGAAGGATCCGATGGATGCACTGATTCTCGCCCGCATGCAGTTTGCAGCGAACATCACGTTCCACATCCTGTTCCCGACCATCAGCATCGGCCTTGGGTGGTTGCTGCTGTTTTTTCGCTGGCGCTGGTTGAAGTCCAAGGACGATCAGCCCGCGCTGGCGCAGGGATGGCTCGATGCCTACCGCTTCTTCACAAAAGTGTTTGCGCTGAGCTTCGCGCTGGGTGTCGTGAGCGGCATCACGATGAGTTTCCAATTCGGCACCAACTGGCCCGGCTACATGGAACGCGTCGGCAACGTCGCGGGTCCGCTGCTCGGCTTCGAAGTGCTCACCGCCTTCTTTCTCGAAGCTGGTTTTCTCGGCATCATGCTGTTCGGTCACGGCAAGGTCAGCGAGCGGGTGCACCTGCTGGCCACGTTCTTTGTCGCCTTCGGCACCTCGTTGTCTTCATTCTGGATCCTGGCCCTGAATTCCTGGATGCAGACGCCAACCGGTCACGAGATCCGGGACGGAATTTTCCACGTCGTCAGCTGGAGCGAGGTGATCTTCAATCCGTCGTTTCCCTATCGCTTCACGCACATGATGCTGGCCTCCGCACTGACCTGCGCCTTCCTGCTGATTGGACTGGCTTCCTGGCAGATTCTGAAAGGCGTCGGGCAACGCTCTGCGCCGCGCGTGCTGCGCGTCGGTCTGACCCTGGCGGCGGTGCTGATTCCAGTGCAGATCTTCGTCGGCGATCTGCACGGCCTGAATACCCTGCAACATCAACCGGCCAAGATCGCCGCGATGGAGGGCATCTGGGAGACCGAACGCAACGCTCCGCTGCTGCTGTTTGCGATCCCTGATGCCGAGCAGCGGAAGAATCACTACGAGGTCGCAATCCCGAACCTCGCGAGCCTGATCCTGACCCACAAGGCCGACGGCGAAATCAAGGGATTGAACAGCTTTGGCGTCGATCATCCGCCACCGCTTCCTATCTTCTTTGCCTTTCGAATCATGGTCGGAGTGGGGATGCTGATGCTGGCGAGCAGCTGGCTGGGTTTGTGGCTCTACCGGCGCGCCAACTGGCAGCCTCAGCGCATGCCTCGGGCACTGCTGTGGCTGTTCGCAGCGATGACATTCTCCGGATGGGTGGCCACGGTGGCGGGCTGGTATGTGACCGAAATCGGCCGCCAGCCGTTCATCGTCTATGGTTTGGTACGCACGGCTGACGTCGTGTCGCAGGTGCCATCATCGATGATCGGGTTGACGCTCGCGATGTACGTGACGCTGTATGTCGCCCTGATAGTCGCCTACGTCGCGGTGCTGAAATACATGGCCGAAAAACCCGAGGAGACACTCGAGCAAGAAGCCGAGGAACGGGCGGCGACGCCGCTTGGAATTGCCACGCCAGGCATGGTTCCGGAGGGTGGTCGATGAACTGGATGAGTTTCGACGAAGCGTTGCCGGTGATCTTCATGGCGCTGATGGGCGTGTCGATGCTGATCTACGTGATCAGCGACGGCTACGACCTCGGCGTCGGCATGTTGATGCACCGCGCCACGCCGGCGGAAAAAGACGTGATGATCGCGTCGATCGGCCCGTTCTGGGATGCCAACGAAACCTGGCTGGTGCTGGGGGTCGGCATCCTGCTGATTGCCTTCCCGAAGGCTCACGGGCTGGTGCTGGGCCAACTGTATCTGCCAGTGGCGTTGATGCTGATCGGCCTGACCCTGCGCGGCGTCGCCTTCGACTTCCGCGTCAAGGCCCGCGACACCCACAAGACGACCTGGGATCGGCTGTTCTTCGCTGGCTCGACGCTGGCGTCGGTCTCGCAGGGCTGGATGCTTGGCCGCTTTGTCAGCGGCTTCGGAGACGGCTGGAATTACCCGGTTTTTGCCGCTGCGATCGCGGTGGCATTGCCGATGGCCTATGTGCTGATGGGTGCGGCGTGGCTGATCATGAAAACCGAGGGAGATCTGCAGCAACGCGCAGTTGAATGGGCGAAGATTGCCTGGCTGCCGATGCTGATTGGTCTGGTACTTATTTCGATGGCAACGCCCTGGGTAAGCGAAACCGTGCGCAACCGGTGGTTCGCGCTGCCCGAGATCATTGCGTTGAGTGCCATCCCACTGATGACCGGCGTGAGCTTGATTGCAGTGCGTGCACTGCTCAACGCGCGCGCGGTGCGCGGCCACCTGAGCTGGCTGCCCTTCGTGTTGTTGCTGTTGGTGTTTGTGCTTGGCTTCCTCGGACTGGCCTACAGCATCTATCCCTTCGTCGTGCTCGACCAGTTGACGATCTGGCAGGCGGCCAGCAGCCCGGCGGCGCTGAAGGTAATCTTGATTGGCGTGTGCATCTCGGTGCCTGCCATTGCCGGCTACACGATCTTTTCCTACCGCGTATTTCGCGGCAAGACAACCGAGCTGCGCTACGCCTGAGCCCACTGAGCCCAACGCCGCTCAGGGCAGGTTTTCGCGCAGCACGGTGCGGCACTCGATGCCCTGGCCTGTTGCTGACGACCCGGCGCTGGATCGGCTCGAGTTGATGCTGAAAGGTGGCACGGATGGGCCGAGCGATCTCTTCGCGAGCTTGCTGCGCGGCACGGGCTGACAGCACCCCTGATTCCCTACTCTCGCTGCGGGATTTGTTGTCAATTGAATAAACTGTATATATAGTTTGTTTCATTCAACAGAGATCAAGCAAGTCGGCGATGCGATGCAAATTCGCCAGCCGAGCAATGTGCTTCCGAGGAGACCGCCATGCAATCCCGTCAACATCAATCCCACTACGAACCGGCTTCGGTCGGCGGCTTGATGGAAACCGATTTCCTTCGCGACGTTGCGCACGGCACCGAGGGTCAGCATCGGCTGGACAGTTTCCCCGAAAAAGTCGAACCCCAGTGGCGGCACATGATGGAGGCGCTGACAAATCTGTTTCGTCGCCGCTGACGGCCGCGCATGCGGATTCGGCGCTCGTCCATTCGACGGGCTCGGACGGGCAACGTATAAACTGTTTTCCCGTCCGAGACACCCGCAGACTCCATGCCACACTCACGATCGTCGGCGGGTTCATCCGCAAAGGACGGTGCGGTCGTCGAAGAATCTGCCGGCGGCGACTCTGCGTCGTCGAAGCGCAAATCGAACAACGTCGACATAGCGCCCACGCCGGCCGACACGAATACGCCGACGCGCGACACCTCCCAGGATACGGAGCTTGTTCAGCCCGCCAAGGCGACCTCATTCGACGATGCAGCGCTGATCGAGCAACTCGACCACTCGAACGGGTCAAGACGGGACGGCCGAAAAAGGGCCACTGACCAGCCGGTTGTTGCCCGATAGGCGCCACCTCAATTCGTCGCGCCTGAACGCCGTCCATCGCGACCACGCCGACATTCGTCGCCCGGCGCTGTAATCGCCGCTCCGAGCTGCCTACAGTGATTGCATCACGCAATTCTGACGCATTGTTCCGGAGCCAGCCATGATCAGCCGCAGCACCATTTTCGCCCTCGTCTTCGCCTGTTTTGCGACGTTGTCGCTGGCCGGAGTTGCCAAAGTACAGCGCGCCATTGCGGCCGAGACCGTGACACCCGCGGCGATGGTCGTCTATCAGATGCCGCGCGTCATCGTGTCGGGCAGGATCCTCCCGCCGGAGAGCCAGATGGCGCCGACGAATGAGATGCCGAGGGGCAACTGAGGATCCGATTCGTCGCCATCAGGCGCAGTTCATTCCAGATTCGGGACGGCTGGTCGCAAACAGGTTTTCAAACCGGCCAGTGCTTCTTAAAGTTCATTCCAAGCCGCCGACAAAGCGGTAGCGAAAACAGAACCGAATGGAGCCCATCATGATCGACCGACTTTTCACCCTGACCTTGGCTTTTGCCGTTATCGCTGGTGCAACACTGGCGGTCGGCGATGAGTTCTTCTCGGGCCAGCGGGTCCAGCCTGCGCGTGTCGTGGCTGAACTGCCACGGGTCGTGATCACCGGTCACGTCCAGCAAGCACAAACCGCAGTTGCCAGCGCCGAAACCGCCTCCAAGACCAGCAGCAGCGGCGCCGAGCGCGTGCGATAAAGTCTGCATTCAGCTTCGCGTCATCGAGGCTTTCAACGCCTCGCTGAGTGACGCCAAGCTGTCCTGAAGGTGCGCCCGAGCCTCGATAGAACGGCGACCTCGAGGCGCAGCACGCCGCAGGTCGCGCTGCAAGGCAATCGCATTGACCCGCACCAGACTCAGCGCATCCGGCGGCAGGCTGGCTGATCCCCTGGTCAGCAGCACCTGGATGCGCTTCAAATGTTCGCGCTGCAGATTGCGGCGCAAGCGGTCGATGTCACCACCACTCTTCAACTCGCTCCAGATCGAATCCTGCAAGGTCGTATAGACCTCGGGCAGCGAAATCAGGCGGCGCCGTTCTGCAGCCGGCAGGTAGAGCGGCAGATCGAGCAGGCGGGTCGCGGTGCCTGCGCTCATCAGACGGTCGAGCGCCTGCGTCTGCACATTCAGCACCGCAGCCGGGATGCTGACCAGGCCGCCGCGCTCCCATTCGTTGTAGTCAGGTGCCAGATTGGCCAGAAATTCGGGCTTGAAGCTGAAGCTGCCTGCCTGGAACAAACCATCGGCGAGAAACTGCAAAGCCTCCCGCTGTTTGGCCGGCTCGACCGGCGTGAAAGCTCGGCGTCCCGTCGTTCCAGGCGCATCCCTGACGGTATACATGCCGCCGACATATTTACCCA
This sequence comes from Burkholderiales bacterium, assembly GCA_038221635.1. Taxonomy (GTDB): domain Bacteria; phylum Pseudomonadota; class Gammaproteobacteria; order Burkholderiales; family Burkholderiaceae_C; genus Ideonella_A. The sequence continues at coordinate 538 of JBBRID010000017.1, read as the reverse complement.
GTAGCTCGGCAGACCGGCCAAGCTGTCGGAATCCACCGAGCAGCACGCGCCGCTGGCGCAACGTGTCGTCGTCGGCAGATAGTGGTCGATCTTGCACGCGCTGCCACAATTCGCGCGACAGCACCAGTCTCTTTCGATAGAAGTCGAGCGGATCGTCGCCCAGGTCGAAGCGGTTCGCCAGCGGATCGATGCCGTCGTTGCCAGGGATGCCTCCGGCATCGGCGTCGTCAGCAAACGCAAGCAGCGGGTCGGTCGCACTGCGCGAGGCAATGCGCTTGAGCTCCATTGCCTCGGTGTCCGGCGGGATCACCTTGTAGGCATATTCGATCGCCCAGTAATCGTAGGCTCCGATCGTCGTGTTGTTGAGGGCGGCCTGGCGCTCGCCATTGACCGCGAGGTTGTAGGCGTTGTAATCCATCACCGAGCCAGAGATGCCGTTGGCCTCAGTAAAGGCCTTGTCGCGCAGCTTGTCGCGCTCGACGACCGTCGAGCCCTTGAAGTTGTGCTTCAGGCCCAGGGTGTGGCCGACCTCGTGCAT
>JBBRID010000016.1:0-19190 GCA_038221635.1 Burkholderiales bacterium | reverse complement strand
GCGCTCGATCGCACCTCGGCGCTGCTGGCCGGCACGGCCAGCACGATGCTGCGCTTCAAGACCGATGCGATGCTGCCGCAGGCGTTGCGCGAGAACGCGCGTGTCACCGGCAGAATCGTCCAGTTGACCGCCCATGACGCGATCGAGGTCGAAAACATGCTGGCGATGTTGCGTCAGGCCGGCATCACGCCCGAAGATCTGGAGATCGGCCGTGCCGACCTGGAGGATGTGTTCCTCGAGATCATGCAGGGTGAGCGCGCACCGAGGGTCGCCGCATGAAAAGTCCCGCCGATTTCTCCGACCCGGTCGCGCGCCCGTCGTTCGGCATCTTCGCCGGAACGCCCACTTTGCTCTACAAGGAAGTGCTGCGGTTCTGGAAGGTCGGCTTCCAAACCGTCGGGGCGCCGGTGCTGACGGCCATGCTCTACCTGCTGATCTTCGGCCATGTGCTGGAAGACCACGTCAAGGTGTTCGGTTCGGTCGGTTATACGAGTTTTCTCGTGCCGGGGCTGGTGATGATGAGCGTGTTGCAGAACTCGTTCGCCAACAGCAGTTCGTCACTGGTGCAGAGCAAGATCACCGGCAACCTGGTGTTCCTGCTGGTGGCGCCGTTGTCGCACTGGGCCTGGTATGTGGCTTACGTCGGCGCGTCGATGGTGCGCGGCCTCGTCGTCGGCAGCGGGGTCTTGCTGGTGACCTTGTGGTTTGCGCCGCTGGCAGCTGCGGAACCGTGGTGGATCCTGATATTCGCATTGCTCGGCGCGGGCATGCTCGGCTCGCTGGGGCTGATCGCCGGGCTGTGGGCCGACAAGTTCGACCAGATGGCGGCGTTCCAGAATTTCGTCATCATGCCGATGACTTTCCTGTCTGGCGTGTTCTATTCGGTCCAATCGCTGCCGCCGTTCTGGCAGCAAATCAGCCATCTGAACCCGTTTTTCTACATGATCGACGGTTTTCGCCGCGGCTTCTTCGGCGTCAGCGACATCTCGCCGTGGGTCAGCCTGGCGGTGGTCGGGACCAGCTTTCTGCTGGTGGCCGCCATCGCGCTGAACCTCTTGCGGATTGGCTACAAGATCAGGAATTGACCCACCCCCGTTGCGGCTCACGCCGCTCCCCCTTGAGGGGGGCGAGCCGGGCCTCTGTGCCCGGCGCGGCCTGCAAGGCACACCAGCGGACCGGCGGCGCCGGATCCGCGGTGTTTGCTTGATGGCGCGACGAGAGCGCTTCGATGGGCTCGATAACATCGATCTCGCAACCGGAGTGGCTACTGCGCTGTCGCCCAGCGAGCTTTCCCTTAGAATCATGCCATCATGGCTGATCCGACACCTGACCAAGTCGAGCGCTTCATTGCGCAGGGGCTGGCCTGCGAACACCTTGCGGTCGAGGGGGACGGGCGGCATTTTTTTGCGACCATCGTGTCATCGGAATTCGAGGGCTCGAGCCGGATCGCGCGTCACCAGCGGGTCTACAAAGCGCTGGGTGAACGCATGCGTGAAGAGATTCATGCGCTGTCGATGAAGACCCTGACCCCGGCCGAGTGGGCTTCGAGCGCCGCCACGGCCGCAACCCAACACCACTTATTCCCGGCTGCAGGTGCGCCTGCAGCCGACGGTGCTGCATCGAGCACCTTCGGCGGCAAACACCTTCGGCTGTCCAAACCCCATGGACAAACTCCTGATACGCGGCGGCCAGAGGCTCGAGGGCGAAGTCACCATCTCGGGCGCGAAGAACGCCGCGCTGCCCGAACTGTGCGCAGCGCTGCTGAGCGCCGAGCCGGTGATGCTGCACAACGTGCCGCGGCTGCAGGATGTCAGCACCACCTTGAAGCTGCTGAAAAACATGGGTGTGCAAGCCGAGCGCAGCAGCAACGGCGAAGATTCCGTACTACTCGACGCCGGCCAGGTCACGCTGGCCGAGGCGCCCTACGAACTGGTCAAGACGATGCGCGCGTCGATCCTGGTGCTGGGGCCGCTGTTGACGCGGTTGGGCAGCGCAAAGGTTTCGTTGCCAGGTGGCTGCGCCATCGGCTCAAGGCCGGTCGACCAGCACATCAAGGGACTGCAGGCGATGGGCGCCGACATCCGTGTCGAGCACGGCTACATCGTTGCCGCCGCCGAGCGGCTGCGCGGTGTCAGCATCACCACCGACATGGTCACGGTGACCGGCACCGAGAACCTTCTGATGGCGGCCACGCTGGCAGCGGGCGAGACGGTGCTGGAGAACGCCGCACAGGAGCCCGAAATCTACGATCTGGCGGAGCTGTTGATCAAGATGGGCGCGCGGATCGAGGGGCATGGCACGCGGCGGATCGTGATTCATGGAGTCGACTCGCTGCACGGCGCGACCCATCGAATCGTTCCCGACCGCATCGAGGCTGGCACCTTCCTGTGCGCGGTGGCAGCGGCCGGCGGCGACGTGATGTTGCGGCGCGCCGATGCCGGCCATCTGGCAGTGGTCATCGACAAGCTGCGCGAAGCCGGCGTGTTGATCGAGTCCGGCGCCGACTGGATCAGGATTCGCGCGACCGAGCGGCCGACGGCGGTGAGCTTTCGCACCAGCGAATATCCGGCGTTCCCGACCGACATGCAGGCCCAGTTCATGGCCTTGAACTGCATTGCTATTGGCAGCGCGCGCGTCACCGAGACGATTTTCGAGAATCGCTTCATGCACGTCGACGAGTTGATTCGCCTGGGGGCGCGCATCGAGGTCGATGGCCATACCGCGATCGTTCAGGGGGTCGAGAAATTGTCCGGGGCCGCGGTGATGGCGACCGATCTGCGCGCGTCGGCCAGCCTGGTGATTGCCGGCCTGGTTGCCGAGGGGCAGACCTTGATCGACCGCATCTACCACCTCGATCGCGGCTACGACCGGATGGAGAGCAAGCTGCGCGCGATCGGTGCCAAGATCGAGCGCATCGAACGGGCGCCTTCATGATCACGCTGGCCCTGTCCAAGGGACGAATCTTTGACGAGACCCTGCCGTTGCTGGCGGCCGCCGGCATCGAGGTGGCGGAGGATCCGGAGAAGTCGCGCAAGTTGATCATCGGCACGAATCGGCCTGATGTGCGCGTCGTGCTGGTGCGCGCCAGCGATGTGCCGACCTACGTTCAGTACGGCGGCGCCGATCTCGGCGTGACCGGCAAGGACACGCTGATCGAACACGGCGGTGAGGGCCTGTACCAGCCGCTCGATCTTCAGATTGCCAAGTGCCGGATGAGCGTCGCGGTGCGAGCCGATTTCGATTACGCCAGTGCGGTGAAGCAGGGCTCGCGAATCCGTGTGGCCACCAAATTTACGCAGATCGCGCACGAACATTTCTCCGACAAGGGTGTTCACGTCGACCTGATCAAGTTGTATGGCTCGATGGAGCTGGCGCCGTTGACGGGACTGGCCGACGCGATCGTCGATCTGGTTTCCACCGGCAGCACGCTGAAGGCCAACCACCTGGTCGAGGTCGAGGAAATCATGCGCATCTCGGCACGCCTGGTTGTCAACCAGGCTGCGCTGAAACTCAAGCGTGAGCCGATCCGCGCGATCATCGACGCTTTCTGCGCGGCCATCGAGGCGCGGACATGAGCCCGCCGGGCCGCCCCAAGGGCGAATTCCGTAATGCGCAGCACGAAGGTACTCCAGTGAGCAGCGTCCCCGCCCGACCGCTCCGAACGAAACGTTGGGTACCGCGCGGCGGGACCGCGCGCGGCTCGAGGGTCTACCCATGACGGGCGTCGGCATGCGCCGGCTCAGCACGGCTGATCAAGGCTTCGAGGCTGCGTTCCAGGCCCTGCTGCATTGGTCGGAAGAAACCGATCAGGCGATCGAGGAACGGGTTGCGTCGATCCTTGACGATGTGCGGCGGCGTGGCGATGACGCGGTGCTCGAGTACACCGCACGCTTCGATGCCTTGCAAGCCACCTCGGTCGGTGAGCTGGAAATCCCGATGTCTGAATTGCAGGCCGCGCTGAACGGCTTGCCGGACGAACAGCGTCAGGCCCTGGAACAAGCTGCCGCCCGGGTTAGCAGTTATCACGAACGGCAACTCGAAGCCTGTGGCCGATCGTGGAGTTACCGCGACGACGATGGCAGTCTGCTTGGCCAGAAGGTCACGCCGCTGGATCGGGTGGGCATTTATGTTCCGGGCGGCAAGGCCGCCTATCCGTCCAGTGTGCTGATGAATGCGCTGCCGGCCAAGGTGGCCGGGGTCGGCGAAATCGTGATGGTCGTCCCGACGCCGCGCGGCGAACGCAACCAGCTGGTGCTGGCGGCGGCGGCGGTTGCCGGCGTCGATCGGGTCTTCACGGTCGGTGGGGCTCAGGCGGTGGCCGCGTTGGCTCACGGCACGGCGACGATTCCGGCCGTCGACAAGATCACCGGCCCCGGCAATGCCTATGTGGCCAGCGCCAAGCGGCGGGTCTTCGGCAAGGTCGGCATCGATATGATTGCCGGGCCGAGCGAGATCCTGGTGCTGGCCGACGGCAGCACACCGGCCGACTGGGTCGCGATGGACTTGTTCAGCCAGGCCGAACACGATGAGCTAGCGCAGAGCATCCTGCTTTGTCCGGACGCTTCATACATCGCCGAGGTACACGCGGCGATCGACAGGATGTTGGCCGACATGCCGCGAGCCGCCGTGATCCGGGCGTCGCTGGAAGGCCGCGGCGCTTTGATCCTGACCCGCTCGATGGAAGAAGCCTGCGAGATCAGCAACCGCATTGCCCCCGAGCACCTCGAGGTCTCGTCGCGCGACCCGCACCGCTGGGAACCCTTGTTGCGGCACGCCGGAGCAATCTTCCTCGGTGCGTTCACCAGCGAAAGCCTCGGCGACTATTGCGCCGGGCCGAATCATGTGTTGCCAACCTCCGGGACCGCGCGCTTTTCATCGCCGCTGGGTGTCTACGATTTCCAGAAACGAAGCAGCCTGATCGAAGTCAGCCAAGCCGGCGCACAGACGCTCGGTCGGGTCGCTTCGGTGCTGGCGCACGGCGAAGGCCTGCATGCCCATGCACGTGCCGCCGAAATGCGGTTCGAAATTTGAATCACCGCCCACCACGCCGAGTCTCGTCATGAACAGCACCCTCGCCGAGCGCATGTCCCGCTTCCTCCGCGCCGACGTTCAAGGCATGCACGGATATGCGGTGCAGCCGAGCGCCGGCATGGTCAAGGTCGACACGATGGAGAACCCGTTCCGGTTGCCGGCCGATTTGCGCCGGCAGCTCGGCGAACGGCTGGGTGAGGTGGCGCTGAACCGCTACCCGGCCGAGCGAGGCGACGTGTTGCGGGCCGAGCTGGCGCGCCATGCCGACTTGCCGGACGGCAACGACATCATGCTGGGCAACGGCTCCGACGAGCTGATCAGCCTGTTGACGCTGGCGTGCGCAGGCCAGATCGGCGGCGGTGCTGCGCACCCGATTGTTGCGCCGGTGCCGGGTTTCGTGATGTACGAAATGAGCTCCCGCCTGCAGGGGCTGCCCTTCATCGGCGTGCCCTTGAGTTCCGATTTCGAGCTCGATGGCCCGGCGATGCTGGCAGCCATTGCCCACCACCAGCCGGCGCTGGTCTATCTGGCCTACCCCAACAACCCGACCGCCAATTTGTGGGACGACACGGTGATCGACCAGATCATCGAGGCGGCGCCGGGCTTGGTCGTCATCGACGAGGCCTACCAGCCCTTTGCCGCGCGTGACTCGCGGCATCGCCTGGTGCGCCATGACCATGTGCTGGTGATGCGTACGATGAGCAAGTTCGGCCTGGCCGGCGTGCGAATTGGTTATTTGATGGGCCGCACACCGCTGATCACCGAACTCGACAAGCTTCGTCCGCCTTTCAACATCAGTGTGCTCAATTGCGAGGCCGCGCTGTTTGCGCTGGAACACGCCGATGAATATGCCAGGCAGGCGCAGGTGATTCGCGACGAGCGCGGGCGCCTGGCTTGCGCACTCGGCGAGCATGCCGGGGTGCGGGTGTTTGCCAGCGAAGCCAACATGCTGCTGGTGCGCGTGCCTGATGCCGCGCGCATGTTCACGGCCATGAAAGCCCGCAAGGTGCTGGTCAAGAACATCTCGGCGATGCACCCCCTGCTGGCCGATTGCCTGCGGATCACCGTGGGCGCGCCCGAGGAGAACAGCTTGACCATGGCCGCATTCGACGCGGCATTGCAGGAAACCAGACCATGAGCGAGATCCACCCCCGTACCGCCGATGTGCAGCGTGACACCAAGGAAACGCAGATTCGCGTCCAGCTGAACCTGGACGGTACCGGTGCGGCGCAGTTGTCGACCGGCATCGGCTTTTTCGACCACATGCTCGACCAGATCGCGCGGCATGGACTGATCGACCTGAACATCGAAGCCAAGGGGGACTTGCACATTGACGGCCACCATACGGTGGAGGACGTCGGCATCACCATCGGCCAGGCATTGGCCCAGGCCGTGGGCGACAAGAAAGGGCTGCGCCGTTACGGCCACGCCTACGTGCCGCTCGACGAAGCGCTGTCGCGGGTCGTCGTCGATTTTTCCGGACGGCCCGGGCTGCACATGCGGGTCGATTTCAAGAGCGGCATGGTCGGCGGCCTCGATACGCAGTTGGTCTACGAGTTCTTCCAGGGCTTCGTCAATCATGCCGGGGTCAGCCTGCACATCGACAACCTGTTCGGCGACAACGCCCACCACCAGTGCGAGACGATCTTCAAGGCCTTTGCGCGTGCGCTGAGAATGGCGCTCGAGATCGATCCGCGCGCTGCCGATGTGATTCCTTCCACCAAGGGCAGCTTGTGAAATGACTCGCACCGTTGCGGTGGTCGATTACGGCATGGGCAACCTGCGGTCGGTGTCGCAGGCGGTGCGGCACGTGGCGCAGGACAGCGGCCTGGAGGTTATCGTGACCTCGCGCCCCGAAGAGGTGCGTTCCGCGGAGCGGGTGGTGCTGCCGGGGCAGGGGGCGATGCCCGATTGCATTCGGGAGCTGCAAGAGTCCGGGCTGCGCGACGCTGTGCTCGAGGCTGCAGCCAGCAAGCCGCTGATGGGCGTGTGTGTCGGCATGCAGATGTTGCTGTCGCGCAGCGAAGAAGGGCCAACCGACGGGCTCGGGTTGATCGACGGTGCGGTGTTGAGGTTTCGCCTGGAAGGGCAATTGCAACCCGACGGCAGCCGCTACAAGGTTCCGCAGATGGGCTGGAACCAGGTTTTGCAGACTCGTCAGCACCCGATTTGGGCCGGCGTGCCCGACGGCGCGTATTTCTATTTCGTGCACAGCTTCTACGCCAAGCCGTCTGACCGGCGCCACAGTGCTGGTGAAACCGAGTATGGACAGCGCTTTACCTGCGCGCTTGCGCGAGATAATATTTTCGCGACCCAATTTCATCCGGAGAAAAGCGCCGACCACGGTTTGGCGCTATACCGCAACTTCCTTCACTGGAAACCCTGAAACGACCTTCAATCAAGCGTTCAGGCGGTGGCACGTACGGCGTGCTGCGGCTCTGCTGGTCGACTCACTGCCTCCCTCACCCCACTCCACCAGCCCGACAGGCCATGCTGCTGATACCCGCTATCGACCTCAAAGACGGCAAATGTGTGCGCCTCAAACAAGGCGACATGAACGATTCGACGGCATTCGGAGATGATCCCGCCGCGATGGCGCGCCGCTGGCTTGCTGCGGGGGCCCGACGCCTGCATCTGGTCGACCTGAACGGTGCGTTCGCCGGCAAACCGGTCAACGAGCCGGCGATCAAGGCGATCCTGGCTGAAGTGGGCGACGAGATTCCGGTCCAGCTTGGCGGCGGAATCCGCGACCTCGATACCATCGAGCGTTATCTCGACGATGGCCTGAGCTTCATCATCATCGGCACGGCCGCCGTCAAGAACCCCGGCTTTCTGCGTGACGCCTGCAGTGCATTCGGCGGCCACATCATCGTCGGTCTCGATGCGAAAGACGGCAAAGTGGCCACCGATGGCTGGAGCAAGCTGACTGGCCACGAGGTGGTCGACCTGGCGAAGAAGTTCGAGGATTACGGTGTGGAAGGCGTGATCTACACCGACATCGGCCGCGACGGCATGTTGAGCGGTATCAACATCGAGGCGACGGTCAAGCTGGCACAGGCCCTGTCGATTCCGGTGATCGCCTCGGGCGGGCTGCGCGGCATGTTGGATATCGAGCAACTCTGCGCGGTCGAAGATCAGGGCGTCGCAGGGGTGATCTGCGGCCACGCCATCTACACCGGCGACCTCGATTTCGCTGCCGCGCAGTTGCGCGCCGACTCGCTCGTCGATACCTGAAGCGGCGCGCCGGATGCTGGCCAAACGAATCATCCCCTGCCTGGACGTGACCGGAGGCCGTGTCGTCAAGGGCGTCAATTTCGTCGAATTGCGCGATGCCGGCGATCCGGTCGAGATCGCCGCGCGCTACAACGATCAGGGCGCCGACGAACTGACCTTTCTCGACATCACCGCCACCAGCGATGACCGTGACGTGATCCTGCACATCATCGAGGCGGTGGCGTCGCAGGTCTTCATTCCGCTGACGGTGGGTGGTGGCGTGCGCACAGTGGCAGATGTGCGCCGCTTGCTCAATGCCGGCGCTGACAAGGTCAGCTTCAATTCCGCTGCAGTGGCCAATCCCGCGACGATCCGCGAAGCCTCCGACAAATACGGCGCACAGTGCATCGTCGTCGCCATCGACGCGAAGCGGCGCCATGGTGATGACCTCGCAGTGCGAGGGCCGGGCTGGGATGTCTACACCCATGGCGGGCGCAAGAATGCCGGGCTCGATGCGGTGGCGTGGGCGCAGCGCATGGTTGCCGAAGGCGCGGGCGAGATTCTGCTGACCAGCATGGACCGCGACGGTCCCAAAAGCGGCTTTGATCTCGAGCTGACCCGCGCCATCAGCGATGCCGTGCCGGTGCCGGTGATCGCTTCCGGCGGCGTCGGCGCGCTCGAGCACCTGAGCGATGGCATCCGGATCGGTGGGGCTGACGCAGTGTTGGCGGCCAGCATCTTCCACTACGGCGAATTCACCGTCGGGCAGGCCAAGGAGATGCTGGCGCGCGACGGCATTCCGGTGCGCCTGTGAGTTCGACCAGACCGGCTAGAAAAGTGCGCGGCGCCATGGCGCCCAGTCCTCAGGTCTCGGGGCCTCCAGCGGAAGTGCGCATCATTGGCGGACAGTGGAAACGCAGCAAGCTGGCGGTGGTCGATCTGCCCGGTCTGCGCCCGACACCCGATCGGGTGCGCGTCACCTTGTTCAACTGGTTGGGGCAGGATCTCAGCGGCTGGCGCTGCCTCGATGCCTTTGCTGGCAGCGGAGCGCTCGGATTCGAGGCGGCTTCGCGCGGTGCGTCGGAGGTGTTGCTGCTCGAACGCAATGCAGGTCAGGTGAAGCGCCTGCGAGAAGCCGCGGAACGCCTGCAGGCGACGACGTTGCGCATCGAGCAGATCGATGCACTGTCGTATATGGCACGCGCCGACCGTGCCCGTTTTGAACTCGTCTTTCTTGATCCTCCGTTCGATTCAGGACTGGACGATGCGGCCTTGCAGGCGGCGCTTCGCCTGGTCGTCCCGGACGGCTTCATCTACCTTGAATCCGACCGTCCAGTCGATGCGGCGGGCGTGCAGGCGATGGGCTTGCGGCTGCATCGACAAGGCAGGGCTGGAAGGGTTTGTTTTCAGTTGCTGCAACGGCAAGCTTCAGTGGCGCCCGAGGCTGCTGCTGCCGACTAGTGGCGCACGCGCACACCCAGCTTCACGCCCGGGCGTCTCGGGGCCTGGGCCTTGGCCTAAACTGTCTGTCCGCCCCCTTCAGAAACCCGATCCCAGCAGGAGCGCGCCATTGACCACAGCCACCCGACTCACTGCCGTCTATCCCGGTACCTTCGACCCGATGACGCTGGGACACGAAGACCTGATGCGCCGCGCCAGCGGGCTGTTCGAACTGCTGATCGTGGCGGTGGCTGCCGGCCACCACAAGCGCACGCTGTTTTCGCTTGATGAACGCATGGAAATTGCGACCGAGCTGGCGGCTAAATATCCGAATGTCGAAGTGATCCTGTTTCGCGGTCTGTTGAGCGACTTCGTGGTCGCCAACAACGGCAAGGTCGTGGTGCGCGGCCTGCGGGCCGTCAGCGATTTCGAATACGAGTTCCAGATGGCCGGCATGAACCGGCACCTGATGCCCCAGGTCGAGACGGTTTTCATGACGCCTAGCGACCAGTTCCAGTTTGTATCGGGCACGTTCGTGCGCGAGATTGCCACCTTGAACGGTGATGTCTCCAAATTTGTGTCACCGTCGGTGTTGAACCGGCTGCAGCAGCGGGTCAAGGCACACAAGGACTGAACGCTCACGATGGCTCTGACGATCACCGACGAATGCATCAATTGTGATGTTTGCGAGCCCGAGTGCCCGAACCAGGCGATCTCCATGGGTCTGGAAATCTATGTGATCGACCCGCGCCGCTGTACCGAATGTGTCGGCCATTTCGACGAGCCTCAATGTGTGCAGGTCTGCCCTGTCGAATGCATTCCGGTCGACCCTGAACATGTCGAGGACAAGGAAAGTCTGTGGGCCAAGTACCGACGCCTGCAGGCTCAGTCCTGAGCGCTGGTGCGCTTCTTCTTGGCGGACTTCGTGGCGGTGCCCGGACCCATCGCGACGAACTCCCTGGCCTTCGCGTGAGAGTCGGCTTTTCGTGAATGCGATTTGGTCTTTGATTTGTCGGGCTTTTCCGATTTGCCCCGTTTGATTTTCGCCTGCGCTGAGGCAGCGGCCGGGTAGTCGATGCCAGCAGCTACCACCTGGCGCGTGGCGCGTTCATTGGCGCGGCGCTCATTCGCCATCTGCAGCGCCAGTTTGTATTGAGCGGCGCTGGCCTTGCGGGCTTCTCCGACCTGCTCTGGCGAGCGAGGATCCGCGACATCGATCGCCCGTCCTGATTGACACGGCAGTTGCGAGTATTCGTTGCCCTGCGCGCCGCACCGGTAAACGGTCTGAGCCGCTCCGGCAGACAGGCAAAACACACCAAGCAGGCCACCGATCAGCGACACTGCGAGCGTTCTGATAGCGGCCATGGCGTCAATCTCCCTCGGGTTTCGGCGTTTTCGAGACGGCAGCCGCTGCGCTGGCCGCCGGCTTCGGTTTCGCCGGTTTGACGTGCAATCGCATCATCGCCCGCTCCATGTCGCCTGCCAGCAGCAGGTCGAGCGCCTTCATGCCGATGCCGATCGCCTCCTCGATCGCTTCGCGTTCGGCCTGCGGCGGTTTGCGCAGCACGTAGTCGACGACTTCGGCGCGAACGCCTGGATGGCCGATGCCCAGACGCAGGCGCCAGAACTCGGCGCTGCCGAGCTGGGCCTGGATATCCTTCAGACCATTGTGGCCGGCGTGGCTGCCGCCCTGCTTGAGCTTCAAATGGCCGGGCAGCACATCGAGTTCGTCATGAACGACGAGGATCTCGTCGGGCGCGATCTTGAAGAACCGCGCCAGCGACGCCACCGATTTGCCCGACAGGTTCATGAAGGTCATCGGCTGCAGCAGCCACAGCGGCCCCACGACGCGGTTGCTCTTGCCGACCAATCCAAAGTAGCTGCGATCTGCGCTGAGTGTCAGCTTCAGGCTGCGCGCAACCTCGTCGACGAACCAGAAACCCGCGTTGTGGCGGGTCGCTTGGTATTCGATACCCGGGTTGCCGAGACCCACCAGCAGGCGAATCATGTCGACAGCTCCAGGCCTTGCCGCACCGGCAACAACGGTTGCAGGGTGGTGGGTGATGTCGAGCGATGGCGCATGGGTAGATTATCTGCAGCTGTTCAGGCAATAAAAAACCCCACCGTAGTGGGGTTTGAAGCGGCGGCGGCAAATCGCACGGGCGACCAGGCCGCGGCAGGCTTTACTTCTTGTTCTGCTTCTCGGTCTTCTTGGCTTTGGTCTTTTCGGCCGGCGCGGCAACGACCACCGGCGCGACTTCTTCCTCTTCAGCCGGGTTGACGACCGAGACGATCACCGGGTTCGGCTTGCCCTGGGTAACCACCTTGATACCGGCGGGCAGCTTGATGTCGTTGACATGCAGCGACTGGCCCTTGGACAGCTCGCTCAGGTCGACCTCGATGAACTCGGGCAAGGCCGAAGCCAGGCAGGCAATGCGCAGTTCATTGACGATGTGATTGACCAGGCATTTTTCGACTTTGACCGCGTCCGAGTTTTCTTCGCCGGTGAAGTGCAGAGGCACCTTTTTGACGATCTTGGTGGTCTTGTCGACACGCTGGAAGTCGACGTGCAACACGATCGGCCGGAACGGGTGCATCTGCTGGTCACGCAGCAGCACCTGTTCGGTCTTGCCGTTCAACTCCATCTCGAGGATCGACGAATGGAAAGCCTCTTTCTTCAACGCGAAGAACAGCGCGTTGTGATCGATTTCGATCATGGCCGGCTCGCCTGCACCGTAAACGATGCCAGGCACTTTATTGGCGAGTCGCAGGCGGCGGCTCGCTCCGGTCCCCTGCAGACTGCGCTCGTAAGCTGTGAATTTCATGTTGACTCCAGGTTGGATAGACGGCACCCGCGACCAGGTGCCCGAACAATGGGGCCTGTCGGCCCCGAGATGCCCCCGGCTTGTGGCCGGGCGCGATTGCAGGGAGATCAGAAGTTGCTGTTCTGCTCCGCAAACAAGGATGTCACCGATTCACCATCGGAGATCCGACGGATGGTTTCGGCAAACAGGAAAGCCACCGAAAGTTGCCGCACCTTGCGGCTACTGCGACCGGGTTCGATCAACGGAATGGTGTTGGTGATCACCACCTCGTCGAGCATCGACGCCTCGATGCGTTCGATCGCGGGCCCGGAAAACACGGCATGGGTGCAATAAGCGTAGACATTCTTGGCGCCACGCTCCTTCAGCACCTCGGCCGCCTTGACCAGGGTGCCGGCGGTATCGATCATGTCGTCCATGATGACGCAGTTGCGGCCGTCGATATCGCCGATGACGTGCATCACCTCGGAGACGTTGGCCTTGGGACGCCGTTTGTCGATGATGGCCAGATCGCAGTCGAGTTGCTTGGCCAGCGCACGTGCGCGAACCACGCCTCCCACGTCTGGCGAGACGACAACCAGATCCTTGTATCGCTTGGTGTGCAGATCCGACAGCAGCACAGGCGACGCATAAATGTTGTCGACCGGGATATTGAAGAAACCCTGGATCTGATCGGCGTGCAGGTCCATCGTCAACAGCCGCTCGACGCCGACCGCCTCGAGCAGGTTGGCGACCACGCGTGCACTGATCGGCACTCGCGTTGAGCGTGGGCGGCGGTCCTGGCGGGCATAACCGAAATACGGAATCACTGCGGTGACACGCCGAGCCGATGCGCGCTTCAGTGCATCGACCATGATGCACAGCTCCATCAGATTTTCGTTGGTCGGTGCGCAGGTGGGTTGCACGACGAAGATGTCGCGCGCGCGCACGTTTTGCTGGATCTCGATGTCGACCTCGCCATCGGAGAATCGACCGACCTTGGCCTTGCCGAGTTCGATACCCAGCTGGGCCGCAATTTCCTTGCCCAATTCCGGATTGGCGTTACCGGTGAACAGCAGGGTGTTGAACAGCACGTTGGCTCCGTCGAGGCTCTGGGGAAGCATTTGCTTCTTTTCAGTCCAGCCCCGGCGTCGGCCTGCATCCCGGCGACATTGCTGCGCCGTTGCGTGGTCGGACTCCGGGAATCAAAAGTCTTGGCAGGGGAGGAAGGACTCGAACCCTCGCATGCTGGAATCAAAATCCAGTGCCTTTACCAACTTGGCGACTCCCCTACACCGGAAAACGGCGACGCCGTCTCCCGAAACCGCTGACGCTGCCTTGCAACAGTGCCTGTGACACTGCCCCACGACCACGCCTACGACACCTCGTCATGAGCCCAACCCGCCAGCGGGTGAAGCGCAAGACTGCGACACATCCGGCCCACCCAACCCGCGGGCAGAACCTGCGGCAACATCGCCTCGGGGGGGAGTTCAGTGCCGCGTCCGGGCGCGGCGTCGTCAAATCTGAAACCTGCTCTTGCAAATACCGCGCTTCCCGATCCGGTCATGCGGCTGTTGCCGAAACGCGCCGTCAACCACCGGCCCACCTCAGCGACTTCGCCACACGCTGCTTCGGCAGCTGGCTGCAAATCATTGCGGCCAAATCCATCGCCACCAAATCTATTGCCACGGTTACCCGAGGCATGCCGCATCGAACCATCGCTTGCAAGAAAGCCTAAGATTGTAGCAGCTTCGGTGTTCCTGACGAGCAGAGGGCTCCCGAAAATGGCCGCTGTGGCGATGCTTGCTGCGGGTTTTACAACGGCCAGCCACTGATCAGGCAGCGCGATCGGAGTCAGGCGCTCGCCGACTCCTTCGACCCATGCGTTGTGCCCGCCGACAAAAAACGGCACATCGGCGCCGAGCGCAAGCGCCATATGCTGCAAGCTGGCGCGCGGCCAGTTGAGATCCCACAGGCGGTTCAGCGCTAGCAGCGTGCTGGCAGCATCGGAGCTGCCGCCGCCCATGCCGGCGCCGCTGGGAAGCTGCTTGTCGATCGAGATGTTGGCACCGAAGCGGCAGCCGCTGGCGGCCTGCAACGCCCGCGCCGCTCGCAGACACAAATCATCGGCCGGCAGAGGTTCGGAAAGATCGTGGCGCAACAGGCGCCCGTCGTCGCGGCGTTCGAAATGCAGCGTGTCGCACCAGTCGATCAGGGTGAAGGCCGATTGCAGCAGGTGGTAGCCGTCGTCTCGGCGGCCCACCACGTGCAAGAACAGATTCAGCTTGGCCGGCGCCGGGATGTCGTAGATCGTGCGCATCGCGATGGTTTCGCGCCCGAGACTTACTGAGGATCGATCAGTGCGCGCACCGTCACGACCGGCGGCGTATCACGCCGCGCCAACAGCTGCGCTTCGGCGAAACGTGACAGATCGACCTGCCAGCCGAGTTGCTCGAACCCGGTTGACGTCGCCCGTGTCGCAGCGCCCGGCCATGGCCTGCCGCGCAGCCAATCGAACAATGCCGCCACCGGAATCACCTCCCCCAGCACCTCGCGACTCATGCTGTCGAGATCGGCAAAGCGGCGTTCGCCTTGCTCAGTGGTCAATGCCACTTGTCCGGGCGACCAATTGGCCCTTGCCACGATGCTGCCCAACGGGGTGCTGAACTCGATCTGGCCAGTCTGCGGATTGCCACGCAAATCGTAGGCAAGGGTTGCCGAGCGTTCGCCCGAGCTCGGACCAGCCGCAACGCGCAACGACAGTCGGCCGCTGAGCACGTCATCGCTGACATTCACAGGCAAGCGGCTGGTGGCGCAGGCCGTCAGCAACGCGGCAAGCAGCAGAACCGCAAATGACCGCGGCAGACCGCTGTGGAGTCTCGACCAGGATGACGCCAGCGCAGGCCTCACAAATCGGCGCGCAGGCGGGCCAGCGTTTCGCGCAGGACGTCGTTGCCGGCATCACGGCCTCGGGCTTCGCGCCAAATGCGTTTTGCTTCGTCGGTCTGGCCGCTAACCCACAACACCTCGCCGAGGTGGGCGCCGATCTCGGTATCGGGCCGCATCATGTAGGCCTTGCGCAGCAGGCGCACCGCTTCGTCGAAATTGCCCATCCGGTATTCGACCCAACCCAGGCTGTCGGTGATGAACGGGTCGCCCGGAGCGAGTTCGAGAGCTTTCTCGATCAACTGCTTGGCCTCGGGCAGGCGGATATTGCGTTCGGCCAGCGAATATCCCAGCGCGTTGTGCGCATGGTGATGATTGGGCTTGAGCTCGATTACCTTGCGCAGCAGGCGCTCCATCTCGTCGACTTGATTGAGCTTCTCGGACAGCATAGACATCTCGTACAACATGTCGGCGTCGTCCTTGAAGCGCTCCAGGCCCTTGCTCAGCACCTTGCCGGCTTCGCTCCATTGCTTGGCGTCGCGCAGCAGTTGCGCTTCGGCAAAAATCTTGGCGCGCGCGCCTTCGGCATCCTTTTCCGGAAGCTGTTGAATCAGCGCTCGGGCTTCCGTCATCTTTCCCTGCTTGGCCAGCAACGATGCGCGCCGCTGCTGCACCTCGAGTGCGCGCTGAGGGTTGTCCACCTTGGCCAGCCAAGCCTCCGCGGCCTTGAACTCGCCGCGCTGTTCTGCTGCCTGGGCGAGCATCAGCCAGGCCTGGATACGGGCCTGCTCGTTATCGGCAACCGAGTCGTCCTCGTTGTCGTCGTCGTCGTTGTCTTGCTCGGGTTTGGTGGCCGTCGAGCCGAGCGACAGAAACTTTTCCAGCGAAGCGGTCGCTTCCTTGGGCTGGTGAACCTCGAGCTGCAGCGCACCGAGGGTCAGCCAGGCCGTTGCCCGCTCGGGATCGGTGCGCGTGACCAGTTCGAGCTGAGCGATGGCGTCGACGAATCGCTGCGCCGTGCTCAGGACCCTCGCATACAGGACGCGGGTGTTGCTGTTGTCAGGCTGAGCTTGCAGAAAATCGGTGACGATCGTTTCTGCGGCGGGTTGCGTCGGCAACAACTGCAGCGCGATCATCACCGGGATCTGCGACTTCGGATCGAGTGCGTGCGCGCGGCGCGTCAGCTCAAGCGCCTTGTCCGGTTCCTGCGCAATCATCCACGCAGTGGCCAGCGCCTGCAATGCAGCGCCTTGGGTAGCTGCGTCGGTGTCGTATCCATTGAGGGCGGCTTCAAGCAGCGGCGGAGTTGCCTTTTTGTCGGCGGAATTGGCAAAAAAACGCGGCAGCGAATTGATCAGGGCCGGCCGCTCGACGATCGGCGTCAGCGCGATCAAGGACCGCAAAGGTCGCACGGTTTCAGCATTCTTGCCCAGTGCAATCAGCAACTGAATGACGTAGCGATGGGCCTGCGCAGAATCGGGAAACGTCTCGCGCCATGCGCGCGCGGCCAACAGTGACTGATCGCCGGCACGCGCCTGCAGGGCGATGTCGGCCGCCCGCTTGAACAATTGCTCGCTGCGCTGCTTGCGGGCGGCGTCCAGCAAGATTTCGAATGCCGAACCCGGTGAGCCGCCGCGCAGCTCGATTTCTCCGACAAGCAACTGATAAAACAGCTGCGCGTCGAGCGCCGAATTGGCCACGGATGTCTGCTGCGCGTTGACTTTCGGCGCCGCAGCAGGTGCAGATTGGCCGTAAACGGACGTTGTGACAATGGCCAGCGCCAAGCCCGCGCCGAGGCCCGCGGTGACGATGCGCACCGCCCTCGAACGGGAAATAATTGCAGGCATTGACGCTCCTGTTGCTCGGCCTTGATTCTAGTCGGGCCGGCTTTTCGTCATAGCCCACATGGTGAAAGGGAAAGCGCTCGGTTTCCCAGTGCTTTCGCCGGCGAAAGCGTGGGACCGCGAAGCTTCTGGATAATTCCCCCATGCCCGAATTGCCGGAAGTAGAAATCACGCGCCAAAGCTTTGCAGACCGCATCGCCGGGGCTCGCATCACGGGCGTGCGCGTTGGCAAGCCGCTGCGCTGGCCGCTCGGCTGCGACGGCGACTCTCTGCTGGCCCAGACCATCGGTGAAACCGGTCGCCGCGGCAAATATCTTTGGTTGCCGCTGGATCGCGGCGGGCTGTTGCTGCATCTCGGGATGTCGGGGTCGCTGGCGTTTTCTGACGCGTCGACGCTCGCGCCGGCCGGTGCGCATGATCACTTCGACCTGCTGACGACGCGCGGCAGCTTGCGCTTGACCGACCCGCGGCGCTTTGGCGCCGTCGTCTGGTCTTCTGACCTGCACAGCGGCGCGGCGGCCAAACTGCTTGGCGGACTCGGACTCGAGCCATTCGATCCGGGTTTTACCGGACCCTATCTTCACGCCGCGCTGCAACGGCGCCGGATCGCCGTCAAGCAGGCGCTGCTCGGCGGCGACATCGTCGTCGGCGCCGGCAACATTTACGCCTGCGAGGCCTTGTACGCCGCCGGGATCGACCCGCGCACCCGCAGCGACCGGCTCAGTCGCCCGCGCAGCGAGCGGCTGGCCGTGGCGATCCGCGAAACCTTGGCGCGTGCGCTGGCACTCGGCGGGTCGACGCTGCGCGATTTCCGCGATGCACATGGCATGGCGGGCCGCTTCCAGTTGCAGGCCGGGGTCGATGGCCGCGCAGGCGAGCCTTGCGGGCATTGCGGCACGGTGATCCGGCGGCTTGTGCAGGGGCATCGATCGACCTATTTCTGCCCTACCTGCCAACGCCGTTGATGACACCGCCAGCTGTCGAACAACCGCCATCCGCCGTGTCGTTGCCCATCGGCATCGAGGGCTTCGCCGATCGTGTGATCGCCTGGCAAGGGCGATCCGGGCGCCACGGCCTGCCGTGGCAGAACACGCGGGACCCGTATCGCGTCTGGTTGTCCGAGATCATGTTGCAGCAGACGCAGGTTGCCACGGTGCTGGGCTACTACGAGCGTTTCTTGCTGCGCTTCCCCGATGTCTGCAGCCTGGCGCGGGCGCCGCTGGACGACGTGCTCGGACTGTGGAGCGGCCTCGGTTACTACAGCCGCGCGCGCAACCTGCACCGCTGCGCGGGCGTCGTCGTCGATCAGCATCACTGTGAGTTTCCGCACACTGCTGCGAAGTTGGCCGAGTTGCCGGGAATCGGCCGCTCCACCGCTGCGGCAATCGCCGCCTTTTGTTTCAGCGAACACGTGGCGATCCTGGATGGCAACGTCAAGCGGGTGCTGAGCCGGGTGATCGGCTTCGACGGCGATCTGGCGCAGGCGTCACAGCAGCGCCAGCTGTGGGACGTGGCGAACCGCATGCTGCCGGCGCCGCGATTGCACGAGGGCTTGGGCAAGACCGCGATCGCAGCTTATACCCAGGGCTTGATGGATCTGGGTGCCGGCATTTGCCGCCTGCGGTCGCCGGCTTGCAACGAGTGTCCGTTGGAAGACGTTTGTTCAGCGGCGTGCAGCGGCGACCCGACGCGTTATCCGGTGAAGACGCGCAAGCTCCGTCGAAGTGCTCGTGAAAACCGTTGGCTTAGCCTGAGCTGGCGCAATCGATTGTGGTTGGTGCGCCGGCCCGATCAAGGAATCTGGCCTGGCCTGTGGAGCCTGTGCGAATTCGACGCATCGGCCGATCTGCAGGCTCTGGCATCAGGCTGGCCCGGTTCCAACCACGGATTGCCTGCGTTCAAGCATGTACTGACGCATCTCGACTGGACGCTGCATCCCTTGCAGCATCAGTTTCCCGACCACATCGACGAGCCG
>JBBRID010000015.1:0-20108 GCA_038221635.1 Burkholderiales bacterium | reverse complement strand
CTTCAGCAGGGCGTCACAGTCGACTTCGTCGGGCTGCTGCACGCCGATCTCGACATCGATGATCATCGCTTCGCGAGGAAAGCCGAACGCATCGGCCACGTTCAGCGAGTTGTGCCACAGCGCATCGCGAATCGCCCGCGCCGCAGCTTCGGTGTAGTTGCGGCTGCGGATCGATGTCCCCATGCCGAACTGGCTGACCACTCGTTTTTTTGCCATCGGTCGAATTCCTGCTTGAATGCCCGATTGGCACTTTACCTGCTTCGCCGTGGGCGGGCTCGCGCTTGCCGCAGCCACTAGAAATGACAGCGCACCCGGTGTGCTGCCGCCGCCTCAGGCCAGTTCTTGCAACACCACGCCATTGACGATGCGCACTTTCTGGCCGATCTTCAATTGTGGCGCGAGGTCGAACTTGACAACGTGTTGAGTGCCCGCGTCGAGCCGAACTACAACCTCGAAAATGTCGCGCCCCTTGGCGTTTTCGCCGCTCGGCTTGGCCGTTACCTTGTCAGGCGTCACCCGATTGATCGCGATGATGATCCCGCAGGTCTCGCAGAATGGCGGCTCCTTGCCGATCAGTGGCTTGACGGTCGGTTCCTTCGGCGCGGTTTGCGACCATGCCGAAGCCGGCGCTGCAAGCACGACAGCAGTCAACATCAGCAGGGAAATTTTCTTGCACGACGTTGACATCTTGAGCCTCCTGGATATCAGGTAAATCGAGCCGACATGTCAATTTGGCACACCATTCGGCAAACCATTGCCTCAAGTCGGGACTACAACTCCAGCGTAGGCTGAAGGGCTGCGGTAGCGCCATCGGGGGTGTTCCTGCAAGTCAGTAGGACGACGCTGACGTGGGATTCGATGCCACGCGACGCGACGCCAGCGTCGCGGGTCGCTTAGGCGATGATGCGGGCCGCTATGCTCGCCGTTTTTCACAGGAACCAGGTTCGATGCGCTGGATGGCCGATCTGTCGCTTTCAACCGTCGTCGCCGGATTCGTCGCGGTGCTGGTCGGTTTCACCAGCTCAGTGGTGATCGTCTTCCAGGCGGCCGCGGCGTTGGGCGCGACACCCGGCCAGACCGCATCGTGGATCTGGGCGCTTGGCCTCGGCATGGGCGTGACCAGCATCGGCCTCAGCCTTTGGCGGCGTGAGCCGGTGCTGATCGCCTGGTCGACGCCGGGCGCCGTGCTGTTGGTAACGGCCGGCGTCGGCGTGCCGATGGCCGAGGCAATCGGTGCGTTCGTCGTATGTGCGGTGCTGATCATCCTGGCGGGTGTGAGCGGCTTGTTCGAGCGCATCATGGACCGCATTCCGCAGGCGCTGGCGGCGGCCTTGCTGGCGGGGGTGCTGGCGCGGTTTGCGATCGATGCCTTTCTGGCTCTCGGTATCGATTTTTCCCTGGTGGCGCCGATGGGCCTGGCTTATCTGGCTGGCCGGCGCTGGTGGCCGCGTTATGCGGTTCCCGGTGTGCTGGGCCTGGGCAGCTTGCTGGCGGCGATGCAAGGACGACTCTCGCTCGGCGACATCGATTGGCAATGGGCGGTGCCCGTTTGGACAACGCCGGCATTCAGTCTGGCCACGACGATCAGTGTTGCGCTGCCTTTGTTCATCGTCACGATGGCTTCGCAGAATCTGCCCGGCGTAGCCGCACAGCGTTCTGCGGGTTATGACACGCCGGTCTCCCCAGTGATCACCGCGACCGGCATCGCCACCTTGCTGCTGGCCCCATTCGGTGCCTATGCGCTGAACCTGGCCGCGATCACCGCAGCCATTTGCATGGGCCGCGAGGCCCACGAAGATCCGTCCCGCCGCTACACGGCCGCGGTGATGGCGGGCGTGTTCTACATCGTGCTCGCGCTGCTCGGTGGCGCAGTCGTCGGCCTGATCGCGGCCTTTCCGAAGGCGCTGGTGCTGGCCGTCGCCGGCTTCGCGCTGCTCGGCACCATCGGTTCCGGTCTGGCCGCGGCCATGAAGGACGAGCGCAGTCGCGAAGCGGCCCTGATCACCTTCCTCGTCACCATCAGTGGGCTGGTGCTGTGGGGCGTCGGCTCGGCATTCTGGGGCGTGGTTGCTGGAACGATCGCGCTCGCCGTGCAACGCTGGCGCGAGTCTCATTGAGTCTGCGTTGCCAACCCGGTGACGGGCACTCGATTGTCGAGCAATTGTTGATATATCATATATAGCGATATTGAGTCTCTGCAGATTCGCAGGGGTGCCCCACGGACCACCGAGATGCAGCCATGATCCTTGGAGGACTTGCCGACGACCTTACCGGTGGTCTTGAACTGGCCGCCATGCTGGTGGCGCAAGGCGTGCCGAGTTTGCTGGTCACATCGGCGCCAGCGGTATTTCCTGTCGATGATGCACAAGCCGTGATCGTCGCGCAGAAGACGCGCATTGCGCCAGCGGCCGAGGCACGCGAGCGTATCGATGCGGCGGCCGAGGTGTTGCTGGCCTGCGGCGCACGTCAACTCTTCTTCAAGTATTGCGCCACCTTCGATTCGACCGACAGCGGCAACATCGGTCCCTGCATCGAGGTGTTGATGCAGCGCACCGGCGTTCGATTCACGGCCTGCTGTCCGACCTTCCCCGAATACCAGCGCGCAGTCTTCCAGGGCCATCTGTTCGTCGCCGATCGCCTGGTCAGTGAATCGCCGAAGCGAGACGACCCGGTTACGCCGATGCGTGACCCCGACCTGGTGCGCGTGCTGCAACGGCAGACCCGTCATCGTGTCGGCCTGATCGCGCATGTGGAGGTGCGCGCCGGCGCCGCGGCCATCGCGCAACGGGTCGCCGCGCTGCAGGCCGACGGCGTCGCATGCGCGATTGCCGACGCAGCAGTGCATCGAGATCTGGAACATCTCGCGGCGGCAACGGTCGACTGGCCGCTGATGACCGGTGGGTCGTCGCTTGCCGCCCACTACCCGCCGTTGTGGCGCGAGCGCGGCTGGCTGGGTGCCGGCATTGCGCCTGTGACCTTGCCGGCGGTATCCGGACCGGGCGTCGTGCTGGCCGGCAGTTGCGCCGAGCAGACCCGCCGGCAGCTCGAACATTTTGCGACGAGTCACCCGACACTGGCGCTCGACCTGGAGGCCTATTCAGGTGGCCGCGATGTGGTTGCCGATGCACTTGAGTGGGCCGTCGCGCGCCTCGCGACGCAACCCGTTGCGTTGTCGACTTCGGCCGCGCCCGATGCGGTTGAGAAGCTGCAATCGCGTCTGGGTGTGGCTGCTGCTGCGGCACTCGCAGAACAACTGTTGGGGCGCATCGCCGGCGGGCTGCGGCTGGCTGGTGTGCGCCGCTTCGTCGTGGCCGGCGGCGAGACCTCCGGCGCGGTGCTCGAACACTTAGGCATTCAGCGCTTGCGGGTCGGGCCGTTTGCCGGACCGTCGCTGCCGCTGGCGCTGGACGATGATCGCGACGCCGCCGACCCGCTGATCTTGTGCCTCAAATCGGGCAAGCTCGGCAAGCTCGATGCTTTCAGCGTGGCACTCGAGGCAATGGCCGCGGGCAGCGGTCAAGTCAATCAAGGCGATCAGGTCGATCAAGGCGATCGGACAACGGGGCCGGCACGATGACGCTGCGCGTACAGATCGTCGATGCCTACTCCCGGCTGGACCGCGAGGGCCTGAACCGGGGCAGCAGCGGCAATGTCAGTGTGCGCAGCGGCGCCGACGGACTGTTGATCTCGCCGACCGGCATCGATGCGACGCGAATCACGCCAGCCAGCATCGTCGAGATCGACCTGGACGGCGTCGAACGCAGCGAAGGTATCCCCTCCAGCGAGTGGCAGATGCACGCCGAGATCTACCGCCGCTATCCCGAAACCCACGCAGTCGTCCACAGCCATGCCGATGCCTGCGTGGCGCTGGCGTGCCAGCGTTCCGGCATTCCGGCCTTTCACTACATGGTGGCCGGATACGGCGGCAACGACATCCGCTGTGCACCCTACGAAGTCTTCGGCTCCGCGGCGCTGGCGCATGCGGCGGTGGTTGCACTGCAAGACCGCAGTGCTTGCTTGCTCGCCAACCACGGCATGTTGAGTCGCGGTCGCGACCTCGATGCCGCGGTCGTGACGGCGATCAAGCTGGAGACGCTGGCGCGCCAGTACTGGATGACGTTGCAGATCGGTCCGCCGGTGCTGCTGTCGGACGAACAGATGCACGAGGTTGCGATCCGCTACCAACACTACGGTCGGGCACGTTTGCCTCGATGAAGGAGTTATCCATGATGCTCGAATCCAATGTCCCTGCTCAGACCGAACGCGGCTCGCCGCGCGTCCGTGATGTGGCGGAACTCAAGAGAATCGCTCGCGATCTTCGCCGCCAGGTGATCCATATGGTGGCGCCGACCGGACAGGGTTATGTCCAGCAGGGCCTCGGTGCGGCCGACCTGTTCGCGACGCTCTATTTCGCCGAGATGCGGCTCGACCCGCAGAATCCGGAGTGGCCCGAGCGCGATCGCTTCCTGTTGTCGACCGCGCACAACACGGCGATTTTCTATGCCACGCTGGCAGCCCGCGGCCTGATCGATGCGGCGCTGCTGCCAACGTATTGCCAGGATGGTTCGGTGCTCGAGATCAACGCATCGGAACGGGTCGGAACAGCGGTCGAGGCGACCTGCGGATCGCTGGGGCAGGGGCTGTCGGTGGGCGTCGGCATGGCACTGGCGGCCCGCCGGCGCGGACTCGATTCACGCGTCTACGTGGTGCTCGGCGATGGCGAACTTCAGGAAGGCCAGGTCTGGGAGGCCGCGCTGGCGGCCGGCAGTTATGGCCTGGGCCAGCTTTGCCTGTTGATCGACTACAACGAGATGCAGGTCGAAGGCCATGTCGACAAGGTATTGGTGATGGAGCCGGTCGCCGACAAATGGCAGGCCTTCAACTGGCGGGTCGAAAGCATCGATGGCAACGACATCGAGGCGCTGCTCGGCGCACTCGATCGCGCGCGCGCCTGCACCGATCGGCCGACTTGCATCGTTGCGCGCACGCTGGCCGGCAAGGGCGCCCCCAGCCTAGAAGGCGTGCTGGGCCACACCATGAAGCTGCCGCCCGAGATGGCGCAGCGCGCACTCGCCGAATTGGCAGGAGATTGATCGTGAACGCCATGACAAGCAACCAGACCGCCGAAGCACTGAAGGTCGGCGATTTCAATACCCGCAACTCGTCGGCGCCGATCCGCCGGGTCTATGGCGAGGCCCTGCTGAAGGCCGCGCGCGCTGACGATCGAATCGTCGCGCTCAGTGCCGATCTGACCTCGGCCACCGAGGTCGACCTGTTTCGCGATGAGCTGCCGAAGCGCTTCTTCCAGGTCGGCATCGCCGAGGCCAACATGATCGGCATCGCCGGCGGCATGGCACGCGGTGGCGACATGCCCTTCGTCCATACCTTCAGCGTTTTCGCGACGCGCCGCTGCTACGACCAGATCGCGATGCAGCTGGCTTATCCGCGCTGCAACGTGAAGATCGTCGGTTTCATTCCGGGCCTCACGACGCTGCTCGGCGTCAGCCACCAGGCGATCGACGACATCGCATTGATGCGCGCATTGCCGAACATGACGATCATCGAACCTGCCGACGCACGGCAGATTCCCGCTGCGGTGCAGGCTGCCGTTGCGCACGACGGTCCGGTCTATCTGCGGCTGCGTCGAGCCGACGGTCCACCGCCCGCTGACATGAAGGAGCTGCCGCTGCAACGTGGCGAGCTGGCAATGCTGCGCGAAGGCACGGATGGTGTCATCCTGGCGTGCGGGCTGATGTGTGCCATTGCCGAGATGGCAGCCGATCGGCTCGCCCGGCAGGGTTTGTCAGTGGCCGTGGCCAACGTGGCAACGCTGAAGCCGCTCGACGAAGCCGGCGTCACGGCGCTGGCCAAGCGGTTTGCAACCGTGGTCACAGCCGAGAACCATTCGATCATCGGCGGCCTCGGTTCGGCAGTGGCCGAATGCCTGCTCGAAGCGGGTCTACGTGTCGGCTTCGAACGGGTCGGCGTGCGCGACTGCTTTGCCGAAGGTGGCTCGACACCGTATCTGCTGAACCGTTATGGCCTCGATGCCAACGCCATCGTGGCAGCATTTCTGCGTGCCCGCGGGCGGTGATTTGGAGGTGAATTCAGCGCCGCGTTGCGGCTGTTTTTCTGCGCGGCGCGCGGCCCTCCGCGGCGGGCGTGGCGTCGATTTGCGGATACGGGACTTCACCGCGGTCAATGCGTTCGAGCAGCGCCACGAACAAGCGCCCACCCTCGATCGTGTCCGCCTGAATCGCCGCACGCACCTTGACCGGGTCACGCTTGCGCAAGCCGTCCATCACCGCGAGGTGCTGATGCTCGCCATCGTAGGTCGGCGCGGCGTCCGGGTATTGCAGGTTCAGCATCGGGCCATTGCGCAACCAGATGCCTTCGATCAAGGCCAGCAACTCGGGCATTTTTGCGGCGCTGTAGACGCCGTGATGGAACAACCAGTTGGTTCGCACCGCAGCCGGCCAGTCACCTTCGACCTGGGCCCTGATCAGCGCCTTGTGCAGTTCTTCGAGTCGGCGCAATTGCGCCGGCGTGATGTGTTGGGCAGCGGCTTCGGCAGCCATGCCTTCGAGTTGCATCCGGATCGTTCGCAGCTCCAGATATTGCGCCAGCGTCAGCGGCGCGGCCGAGATCGAGCGGCCGGCGTCCATGTCGAGCACGCGTTCGCGCACCAGTTGCATCAGGGCTTCGCGGCACGGCGTTTCCGATACCCGCATCGCGGCAGCCAGGTCGCGGATCTTGAACCGGTAACCAGGCCAGAAACGGCCCTCCATCAGGCCGGCACGCAGTTCGTCGTAGACCTTGGTCGTCAGACTCTCGCGCCCGACTGAGCGCAGCTGTGGTGACGATCGGTCCGGGGAAGTTGCCATGGCGGGCGTTTGTTTGTTGACATCCAGAAGGGACGGTACATCATGCATCAAGCCAAGCCATTGTCAGGTCAGTCGTTGCACGCGGCTGACAGCGTCGTCGACCTGGCTGGTCTCGAACAGCCGGCCGAAGTCCTTCGCGACCGATGGGGCATCCCGCACATTCGGGCCCGCAGCGACCACGACGCCTTTTTTGTTCAAGGCTATGTGCACGCGCAGGATCGCTTGTGGCAGATGGATTCGAGTCGCCAGCGAATGGCCGGTCGATGGGCCGAATGGGCCGGGCCTTCGGCGGTTGCTGGCGACACACTGGCGCGTCGTCTCGGCGGTACATCGACATCGCAGCGAGACTACGCAGCGCTCCGTGAACCGGCGCGCCAGATGGTGCAGGCCTACAGCGATGGCGTGAATGCCTTTCTGGCCGAAGGGCGCGCACTGCCGATCGAGTACCGCTTGCTGGGAGCCCGACCGGAGGCATGGGAGCCGTGGCATTGCATCGCAGCGATGCGTTGGCGCGGCTTTCTGATGGGCTCGCTGTGGTTCAAGCTGTGGCGGGCGGCCGCGTTGCGGGCAATCGGCCCCGAACAAATCGCCAAGCTTCGCTACGACGATGGCGGTGAAGATCTGTTGTGCATCCCGCCGGGCGAGGCATCACAGCGCTGGATCGCGTCGTTGCAGGAGCTGGCGCCGGCCATCGAGGCACTTGCCGCGCTGGGCGCCGCTGATGCGACCGGCGGCGGCAGCAACAACTGGGCGGTGTCGCCGTCGCGCAGCGCGAGCGGCCGTCCCCTGCTGGCCGGAGACCCGCACCGGGCCTTCGAGATGCCCGGCATGTATGTGCAGAACCAGATGGCCGGCGCCAGCTTCGATGCGATCGGGTTCGCGATACCCGGTGTGCCTGGGTTTGCCCATTTCGCACATAACGGACACGTCGCGTGGTGCGTGACCCACGCGTTCGCCGACATTCACGACCTGTTCGTCGAGCAGTTCGAGGCCGACGGCACGCGCTTCAGGACCGCCGATGGCTGGCAGGATTGCAGCGTGCGCAGCGAGACCATCGTGGTGCGCGACGCGGAGTCGGTGAGCGTCGACATCGTCGAGACTCGCCACGGTCCGGTGATCGCCGGCTCGCCGGCGGCGGGCAGTGCGCTGGTGCTGCGCTCGGTGCAATTCGCGCAGACCGATCGCTCGTTCGATTGCCTGCCGCGCATGTTGGCCGCGCGCAGCGTCGACGAGTTGTTCGACAGCACACGCGGCTGGGGGCTGATCGATCACAACCTGGTGGCTGCCGATACGCAAGGCCGCATCGGCCACCTGGTGCGCGCGGTGATGCCGAAACGCCCGCGCCTGAACGGCTGGCTGCCGGTGCCCGGCTGGAGCGGCGATTACGACTGGGACGGCGAGATCGCGTTCGAAGACATGCCGCGCTGCATCGATCCGGCGCGCGGCTTTCTGGTCACCGCCAACAACCGCTTCATTGGCGAATCGCCGGACGATCCGCTCTATTTCTGCACCGACTGCCATCCGCCGCACCGCGCGCGGCGCATCGAGGCCTTGCTGGCCGCGCTGCCGCAGGCCAGCGTCGCCGACATGATGGCGATCCACTCGGATGTGATCAGCCCGACCGCACCGCTGTTCCAGCACCGCTTGCGTGCGCTGGCAACGCAGCGCGGCGATGCCGGACGGGTGCAGGCATTGATCGCTGGGTGGGACGGCCACATGACCGCAGATTCAGCCGGCGCGGCCGCCTATTCGTGCTGGCGCTGGGAGCTGGCCGCGGTGCTGCTGCAACAGTCCGGACTGGACCACACACGGCAGGATCCGCTGACGCAACTGCCGCCCGGTGTGGTGCCCTTGAATCAGCTCTGGTGGACCCTGCCGCAACTGGTGCGAAGCAACGACATCGGCCTGCTCGGTGGCCTCGATTGGGACCAGGCGTTTGCGCTTGCGCTCGAACGCTGCGCGCCGCGCATCGATGGCCGGTCCTGGGGTGAACATCACCGCGCAGCGATGGTGCATCCGCTGGCCGCGCAACTGGGGCCGCAAGCCAGCGCGCTGAGCCGGCAAGGCGCCAGCCTGGGCGGCGACAATGAAACGGTGCTGGCCAACGGCAGCCTCGCCTCCGGTGGCTTGAATGCCGTTTATGGCGCAGTAGCGCGGTATGTGTTCGATGTCGGTGCGTGGGACAACTCGCGCTGGGTGGTCTTCGCCGGCAGCAGCGGCGATCCCGCCAGCGATCACTACATCGATCAGCATCAGACCTGGGCCGAGGGTGCGCTGTTGCCGATGCTTTACGACTGGACAGCGATCGAAGCGCAATCCTCGATCGTGACCTTGCAACCAACGAGGCTGGACTGAAAAACACTGGACCTGTCGCCGGAAGACGATATATCATATAACCGACATCACACTTCCAGGAGTGCACGCGTGAGCGACGCCAGGACCAACCCGCCAGCAGAAGATCCCTCGGCGGACCCCGCAGCCACCGCACCGGCCAAGGCCGCAGTCAATTCCTTCGGGCAACGCAGCGCTGGCGATCCACGCAGCGTCCGTGCCATCAACGTGGGGCCGCCCAGCATCGCCGCGATGCATGCGGACGCCGGCTGGCAGGATCGGCGCTGGTACGACGCGCCGCGCAACGATCCGGCCTGGCCGGAGGTGCACACCTACACCGATGCGATCTCCTATGACCCGGGGGGCACGGTTGTGTTTCACAACAGCACACAGGCCGCGCAGTGGACACTGGAGGTCATCCTCGATGGCCTGAAGCCGGTCACCGTGTTCAAGCAGGAATCGCTGGAAGGTCGCTTCCAGTCGGTTCCGGACGACGTCTACCGCGCCGGTTGCGGCTGGCCGGAAAGCCTGCGCTGGACGATTCCGGCCGATGCGCGCTCTGGCTTCTACAAGGTGGTGTCGAGTTGCGTGCGGCCCGACGGCGGCAACTTCGTTCAGCATCACTTTTTCGTCGTGCGTCCGACGTCGAAAACGCAGACCGCCAAGCTGCTGATGATCCTGCCGACATCGACCTGGATGGCCTACAACGACTGGGGCGGCGCCAGCAGCTACATCGGCATCGCCGGCGACGACGGCAATCAGGCGTCGCCCGAATTGAGCCTGTTGCGGCCCTGGACGCGTGGCATGGTGTGGTTGCCCGAAGGCGCGCCGCGCATCTGTGCCGCGCCGGTTCCCGATCCGCTGACTGCTCCCCGCTACCACCCGAAGGATTGGGCCTGGAGTCACGGTTTCGGCTATTTCTACGCTGCCTCGGGTTGGGCGCAATACGACCGCCACTTCGTGACCTGGGCCGAGCGCGAAGGCATCGCCTTCGACATGATCACGCAGACCGATCTGCACTATCACCCGGAAATCCTGGATCGTTACCATGCTGTCGTGATCGTCGGCCACGACGAATACTGGAGCCATGACATGCGCACAAGCATCGACCGCTTCGTCGAAGCCGGCGGCAAGTTGGCGCGTTTCGGTGGCAACTTCATGTGGCAGGTCCGGCTCGAGGACGGCGGCACGCGCCAGGTCTGCTACAAGTCGAAAGCCAAGACCGACGACCCGGTGCGTGATACCGACCAGGCACACCTGTTGACCGGTGCCTGGGAAAGCGCGGCCGTCAACTGGCCCGGAGCCACCACTGTCGGCGTCAACGGCCTGCAAGGCATCTACGCGTCCTGGGGTGGCTTCGCTCCGCGCGGCTCTAAGGGCTTCACGGTGTATCGCGAAGGCCATTGGGTGTTCGACGGCACGCAACTCGGTTATGGCGATGTGTTCGGCGCCGAAGCCAACATCTTCTCGTACGAGGTCGACGGCCTGGACTACACCTTCCGCTACGGGCTGCCGTACCCGACCGGCGAAGACGGTGCGCCGACTGAGGTCTCGATCCTCGCGATGTCGCCGGCGCTGAAGGCCGAATCGATGTTTGCCGAAGAAGGCTACCGCTATTACCTCGGCGAAAACGACATGCGTGGTGCCGCCATGTCGCTGTATGGCGACCAGGCGCCGGAGTCGCTGGCCAAGGCGCGCTACGGTTCGGGCATGTTGGTGCACATGCCCAAGGGCAAGGGAGAGGTCGTCACCGCGGGCACTTGTGAATGGGTGATGGGTTTGAAGCGCAACGATTTTTTCACCACTCGCATCACGCGAAACGTACTGGATCGCTTCACACAAGAGCCGTGACGGCATGGCGCTTGCAAGCTACGATATATCATATATTCTCAAAAACCGCGCTTGCCGGGCGGTGCGATCCAACACCATCAACGAAGGAGCAACCATGGTTACCACGGGTAGATTCAGCAAGTTGATCAGCGCGACGGCAGTCGCCGCGGTTCTCGGTGCAATGGCGGTAGCGCCCGTACAGGCCGAACAGAAGAAGGGCGGACAGTTGCGCTACGCCTATGCGGCCGGGCCAGGCACGCTGGACCCGTATGTATCGAGCAGCGCGGTCGAGCTCGAGGTGATTCACCACCTGTTCGATGCCTTCATCACGGTCGGCGAAAAATACGAGACGCGGCCGATGATCGCGTCGAATTTCGAGATCAGCGACAGCGCCAAGACCTTCACCTTCAAGGTGCGCAAGGACGTCAAGTTCCACGACGGCAGCAAACTCACTTCGGCCGACGTATTGGCATCGTTCGAGCGCTACCGCAAGATCAGCCCGAACGCGGTGATCTTCAGCGATGTCGCCAGCGCAACCGCGCCCGACGCGGAAACCTTCATCGTCAAGCTGAACAAGACCAACTCGGTCTTCATCGACATCCTGAAGAGCCCGGTCTATCCGTTCGTGATCCTGCCGGCATCGCAGAAGGACAAGCCCGCGCGTGAGCTCGACATCATCGGCACCGGCCCCTACAAGCTTGGCGAGTGGACCAAAGGAAGCCACCTGATCCTCGAGCGCTTCGATGGCTACGCGCTAAACCCGGCCTACAAGGACCGTGACGGCTATGCCGGCCGGCGCGTCGCCTACCTCGATTCGATCCGCTACAACTTCATCCCGGAAGCGAATGCACGCGTCGCCGCGCTGCAGTCCGGCGACGTCGACGTGGTGGCGAGTATTCCGCCTGAACTTGCCAAGCGTTTCTCCAGCGATCCGAACATCGAGACGCAGACGGTGTTCCCGTATTGCATGCAGGTCTTCATCGTCAACAGTGCGCAAGGCGTGACAGCCAATCCGAAGGTTCGCCAGGCGATCAACGCCGTGGTCGACGCCGAGGAAATCGCCACCGCAACCGGCGCGGTGCACAAGCTCAGCCACTCGCTGGTCTATTCGATGAGCCCGTATTACCAGGGCGACAAGATGAAGGTCTACTACAACCAGAAAAGTCCGGACAAGGCCAAGAAACTGCTGGCCGAGGCGGGCTACAAGGGCGAAACCATCACGCTGCAGACGACGGCGCAGTATCCGAACTTCCGCACCGCGATCCTGGTGTTGTCCGAGGAAATGAAGGCCGCCGGCATGAACGTCAAGGTCGACGTCGTCGACTGGACCACCAACGCCAGCAACATGCAGCGCGGGACCGGCACCTGGAACGTCTCGACCACGGGCTTCTGCTCGAACCCATTGCTCGGCCCGCAGCAGTGGCGAACCATGTTCTACACCTTCCCGCAGGTCAAGAACGACAAGGTGCTCGACGATGCCTACGACAAGTTCTACAACTCGCTCGACGAAGCAGGGCGCAAGGCCTCCTGGGACGTGATCGAGAAGCAGGTGCTCGAGCAGGCCTACATGATCAAGATCATGGACACCGGCACGATCAATGCGTTCAACAAGAAGCGGGTCGAGAACTTCAGCGGCTTCACGCTGCCGCGGTTCTGGAACGTCAGCATCCCGGCCAAATAAACCGTGCTGCGCATCGTCGCCTTCCGGCTGCTGCAGGCAATCCCGGTCATCCTGCTGGTTGCGATCCTGACGTTTGTGCTGATGCACATGCTGCCGGGCGATCCGGCAGTGGTGATTGCGGGGCCGGACGCGACGGCCGAAGCCGTCGATCGGCTGCGGCATCAGCTTGGTCTCGATCGCCCGTTGCCGGAGCAGCTGGTCAACTGGCTGGCAAATCTGGCACGCGGCGATTTCGGCCAGTCGCTGATGCTCAACCAGGGTGTCTTCTCGTCGGTGATCGAGCGCCTGCCGGTAACCTTGTCGCTGGCGTTGTTGGCGTTCAGCATCACGATCCCGGTCGGCGTGGTGCTGGGCGTCACCGCCGCCTACTACCGCAACACCTGGGTTGATTCGGCGGTGATGGGGGTTGCGTTGATCGGTGTCTCGATCCCGAGCTTCTGGATCGCGATCATTTCGGTGATCGTGTTTTCTGTGGAGTTGCGCTGGCTGCCGTCGTCGGGATATGTGCCGCTGTCGGAAGGATTCGGCCCCTGGCTGCGTGCGCTGATCCAGCCCGCCGTCATCCTGGCGATGTTCCAGATCGGTTACCTGGCGCGCATGACTCGTTCCAGCATGCTCGACGTGCTCGACCAGGATTTCATCCGAACCGCACGCGCCAAGGGTCTCAACGAATGGGTCACGGTTGGCAAACACGCATTCCGCAATTCGCTGATGTCGGTGGTGACCGTGAGCGGCATCATCCTGTCGCTGTTGATCGGCGGCTCGGTGGTGATCGAGCAGGTGTTCGCGCTGCCCGGCATCGGGCGGCTGGTCGTGCAGGGCATCATCGCGCGCGACTATCCGCTGATCCAGGGCACGATGCTGCTGCTCGGTTTTGCGTTCGTGATCGTCAATGTGCTGGTCGACCTCGGCTATACGCTGGTCGATCCGAGGGTGCGTTATGACTGAGGCGGCGTCGATGAACGTCAAGCTGCCGAACGCCTTGTCGGGGCAGGCCGCTGCCGAGCAATTGCTGGCGCCTCGGCGGCGTTTCCCGCTGGTGCGCAAGCTGTTCAAGCACCGCTCGTTCGTGATCGGCCTGACCATCGTCACGCTGCTGGTGCTGGCCGCCATCATCGGTCCGTGGTTGACCGGGCTGGACCCGACCAGCATGCGCATGCGCAACCGCTTCAAGCCGCCGATGCCGGGGATCTGGTTCGGTGCCGACCAGTTCGGCCGCGATGTGCTGACCCGGGTGCTGTATGGGGCCCAGCTGTCGCTGTTCATCGGTCTGTCGGTGGCGCTGATGTCCGGCGCGATCGGAACCATGATCGGCATCTGCGCCGGCTATTTCCGGCGCCTCGACTCGCTGCTGATGCGTTTCATGGACGCGCTGCTGGCATTCCCCGCGATCCTGCTGGCGATCGGCATCAGCGCAGCACTCGGCCCGCAAACTACCAGCGTGATTGTCGCGCTCGGCGTGGCCTACGTGCCGCGCACCGCGCGCATCACGCGCGCCTCGACGCTGGTGATCCGCGAGATGGAATATGTGGAGGCCGCGCGGCTGTCCGGCGCCGGCCATCTGCGCATGATCTTCCGCCACATCCTGCCCAACTGCATGGGCCCGCTGGTGGTACAGCTGACCTTCGTGTTCGCCTACGCAATCCTGGCCGAGGCGGCGTTGAGCTTTCTCGGCATCGGGCCGCCGCCGCCGGCGCCCAGCTGGGGCAACATCATTGCCGAAGGACGCGATTATTCGATCGAAGCCTGGTGGATCATGTTGTTCCCTGGCCTGGCGATCAGCCTGGCCGCGCTCGGCATGAACTTGCTCGGTGACGGGCTGCGTGACGTGCTCGATCCGCGTCTGAAGGTGGAGACCTGATGGTCACCGAAACACCTGTTCTATCGGTCCAGGATCTGACGGTCGAATTCCGTGGCGACAGCGGCTGGCTCACCGCAATCCGCAACGTCAACTTCGACATCGGTCGGCGCGAATGTCTGGGCATTGTCGGTGAATCGGGCAGTGGCAAGAGCGTCAGCGCCTTGTCGATCCTGCGTCTGCATGCGCGCGCGACCAGCCGCATCCCGACCGGTCGCATCCTGTTCGGCGGCAGGGACCTGCTGACCATTTCCGACCGCGAGCTGCGGCGGGTGCGTGGCGCCGAAATCGCCATGATCTTCCAGGATCCGATGTCGTCGCTGAACCCGGTGCTGACCATCGCCGACCAGATCATCGAACCGTTGCGGTTGCACCA
Source organism: Burkholderiales bacterium (assembly GCA_038221635.1). Taxonomy (GTDB): domain Bacteria; phylum Pseudomonadota; class Gammaproteobacteria; order Burkholderiales; family Burkholderiaceae_C; genus Ideonella_A. Next base: position 5,148 of record JBBRID010000015.1, on the reverse strand, counting down.
GGGCATGGATGCCAGCGCTGCGCGCAAGCGGGCGATCCAGCTGCTCGAGCTGGTGCGCATTCCCGATGCGGCGCGCCGCGTCGACGAATATCCGCACCGGCTTTCCGGCGGCATGCGCCAACGCGTGGTGATCGCGATTGCGATCGCTTGCCAGCCCAAGTTGTTGATAGCCGACGAGCCGACCACCGCACTCGATGTGACGATCCAGTCGCAGATCCTGCAGTTGCTGAAGGACCTGCAAGCCGAGCTCGACATGTCGGTCGCGCTGATCACGCACGACATGGGTGTGATCGCGCAGTTCGCCGATCGTGTAGTCGTGATGTATGCCGGTCAGGTGATCGAATCGGCGCCGGTGGTGCAGTTGTTCGACCGGCCGATGCATCCGTATACCGACGGCCTGCTGGCCGCGATTCCTCGGCTCGAAGGCGCACCCGGCCGCTTGAACGCAATCCCTGGCAGCATCCCTGATCCGGCGCAACAGATCGCCGGTTGCCGCTTTAACCCGCGGTGCCCCGAGGCCCTGCCGTCGTGTCGCGAACGACCACCTGAATTGCTCGAAGCCAGCCCTGAACGCCTGAGCCGCTGTCCACCCCGAGTGGCCGCGATCGCCCCATGACTCAAGCAACCACAGCGCCCGCCGAGGCGACCCCGACGGTGCTGGCGACTGACACGACGACGTCTGCGCCAAGCCCGATTGTCTCGGTCCGCGACCTCGCCAAGACCTTCACGCTGAAGCGCAGATTCGGCACCCCTGCGCGCCACCTGCGTGCTGTGCGCGATGTCAGTTTCGACATCGGCCGCGGCGAAACGCTGGGCCTGGTTGGCGAGTCGGGGTCCGGCAAATCGACCACCGGGCGCATGCTGGTCGGCCTGATTCCCGCAACCTCGGGCAGCGTGCACCTGTTCGGCGAGGAGTTGACCGGCCAGCATTCGGCCCGCACCATCGAACGCATGCGCCAGCGCGTGCAGTTCGTGTTCCAGGATCCGCATGGCTCGCTGGACCCGCGCATGCGCATCGGCGACGCGATTGCCGAGCCGATCGACGTAGCCGGTGGCACCAGCCGGCACGATCGGCACAAGCGCATCGAGGAGTTGCTCGACACGGTCGGCCTGCCGCGCTCGTGTGGCGAGCGTTTCCCGCACGAGTTCTCCGGCGGCCAGCGGCAGCGCATCGGCATCGCGCGAGCGTTGGCTCTTAAGCCCGAATTCATCGTCTGCGACGAGCCGGTCTCGGCGCTCGATGTCTCGCTGCAGGCGCAGGTCATCAACCTGCTGCAGGATTTGCAAGAGGCGTTCGGGCTCAGCTATCTGTTCATCGCTCATGACCTCGCGGTGGTGCGCAACATCTCGCACCGCGTGGCGGTGATGTATGCCGGCGCGATCGTCGAGATCGCGCCGCGCGACGAGTTGTATGCGTCGCCGAAACATCCTTATACGCAGACGCTGCTCGACGCCGTGCCGCGGCCCGACCCGCGTCATCGCATCACGACCGCGGTGCGCGGTGAGTTGCCCAGCTTGCTGAGCCCGCCGAGCGGCTGCATGTTTCACACCCGCTGCCCGCACGCTTTCGATCGCTGCCGGCAGGAGTCGCCGTCGCTCGATCCGCTATCGCCCGGCCGCGCCGTGGCCTGTCACCTGTACCCCAGCGTCGCGCCTGCCGCGGCCGGCTGATCGAGGCGACATGTCTGCCGCCAGGAGCCCCATTCCAACCCGAAGTCTGATATATCATATATGTCAAATCTGATGTCCGAAGAACGCACGACGGCGGCCCAGGCCGATGGACGGATCGACCTGGCACTGCGCGCTCGTGCCCGCAAGGTCATTCCTGGCGGCATGTGGGGGCACCTGAACGCCGCGCCGTTGCCACCGGGGTATCCGCAGTTCTTTGCCCGCGCGGATGGCTGCCGGGTGTGGGATGTCGATGGCCGCGAGTACATCGATCTGATGTGCAGCTGGGGCCCGATCCTGCTCGGCCATCGGCATGCCGGAATCGATGCCGCCTACCAGAAGCAGCTCTCCGAAGGGGCCTGCATGAATGGTCCCGCGCCGGTGCTGGTCGAGCTGGCCGAGCTGATGGTCGACCAGATTGCGCATGCCGACTGGGCGATGTTCCAGAAGAACGGCAGCGACGCGACCACCACCTGCGTGACCGCCGCCCGCGCCGGCACCGGACGCCGCAAGATCCTGGTGGCGCGCGGCTCGTACCACGGCGCGGTGCCGTGGTGTTCGCCATCGCTGGTCGGCGTGACGAGCGAAGACCGCGCGCACGTGATCACCTACGAATACAACGACATCGCCAGCGTGCAGGCGGCGGTTGAGCAGGCCGACGGCGATCTGGCGGCCATCCTCGTCACCGCGTTTCGCCACGACATGGGGCGCGACCAGGAAATGCCGACCCTCGCCTTCGCGCAAGCCTTGCGCGCTGCGGCAACCAAGGCCGATGCAGCGCTGATCATCGACGACGTACGCGCCGGTTTCCGGCTGCATTCAGGTGGCAGTTGGGAGACGCTGGGTGTGCGGCCCGACATGAGCGCATTCAGCAAGGCGATTGCAAACGGCTATCCGCTTGCGGCCGTGACCGGCAACGAGCGCTTCCGCGAGGCCGCGTCGAAGCTCTACGTGACTGGCTCGTTCTGGTGCGAGGCGCCGGCCATGGCCGCCGCGGTGTCAACACAGAATGCGTTGCGAGAAGGCAAGGTCGTCGCGCACCTTGTCGCGATGGGCCAGCGCCTGCGCGATGGCCTGAACCGCTTGTCTCAGCAGGCCGGCATCGGCATACGCCAGACCGGGCCGGTGCAGATGCCGATGCTGCAGTTCGATGATGATGCGGACGGCATGAAAGGGCGCACCTTCTGCGCCGCAGCACTGCGCGCCGGGACCTATTTCCACCCGCGCCACAACATGTTTCTGTCGGCCGCGCACCAGGCGGCGGATATCGACCACGCCTTGGCGTCGGCCGAAGCCGGCTTCGAAGCGCTGACACGTTGAGGACTCGAAAATGAACGAAGAATTGCACTGGTTGCCCGCCACCGAAGTCGCGGCACGCATCGGCCGCGGCGCGTTGTCGGCAGTGGAGTACACCCAAGCCGTGCTGGATCGCATCGACGCGCTGCAGCCGCGGCTGAACTGCTTTGCCACCGTCGCACCGGAGCAGGCGCTTGCAGCGGCTCGTCAGGCCGACGCCGCGGTCCGCCGTGGTGAGCCACTGGGGCCGCTGCACGGTGTTGCAGTGCACGTGAAGGACCTGTTCGATACAGAGGGCATCCGCACAGCACACGGCTCGGCCATCTACGCCGACAACGTGCCGGCCCGCGACAACGTGCTGGTCTCACGCCTCAAGGCGGCCGGTGCGATCGTGATCGGCAAGACGACTACGCCTGAGTTCGGCCACAAGGGTTTCACTGACAGCCCGCTGTTCGGCGTCACCCGCAATCCATGGAATACCGACTTCACGACCGGCGGCTCGAGCGGCGGCGCCGCGGGTGCGGTGGCCAGCGGTCAGGGTCCTCTCGGTCTGGGCACCGACGGTGCGGGCTCGGTGCGCATCCCCGCTTCGGCATGCGGTGTGGTCGGCCACAAGCCGACACTCGGACTGGTGCCGTTCGAGCAGACCAGCGACAGCTTCGCCAACTATGCCTATGCCGGCCCGCTGGCGCGCACCGTCGCCGATGCGGCGTTGCTGACGCGGGTGCTTGCCGGTCCGTTCGACGGTGACCCCTGGACGCTGCAGCACCTGCCGCTGCAGATCGATACCTCGTGGCACGAGACGCGGCTGGATGGTCTGCGCGTCGGCACCATCGCCCGCATGGCCAACCTGGCCACCGATCCCGACGTTGCTGCCGCCACCCAACGGATGGCCGCGCTGCTGCGTGAGCAGGGCGCGTCCGTCGAAGACTGTGACGACACCATCGACTGGATCGAGCCCGCTGGCCGCGTGATGTACATGGGCGGTCAAGCAGCTTCCTATGGCGGTTTCGAGGCCGAGTGGGGCGACAAGATGGATCCCAGCATCCGCCGCTTCATCGCCGAAGGCCGCAAACACACGCTGCTCGAATACCGGCACGCGCAGTTCGCGCGAACCCGGCTGTACCGAGCGGTGCAGCAGCTGTTTACCCGCTACGACGTGTTGTTGACGCCGACGGCGCCGATCGCCGGTTTGCCTGCAACCTTCAAAGTCGGTGAGGACACCATCACCATCGATGGCCAGTCCACGCAAAGCACCCGCATCGGCTGGTCGGCATGCGTCTACCCGTTCAACCTGACCGGACACCCGGCGCTGAGCTTGCCGTCCGGCTTCGACCGTCGGGGCCTGCCGACCGGTGTGCAACTGGTCGGCCGCTGGTGGGCCGACAACGAGTTGTTCCGCGTGGGCTCGGTGCTGGAGCGGCTGGCGCCTTGGGCGCAGCACCTGCCGCCGGTGGCCTGAGGGTTCGACCCTCTACTACCTGGGCGAGCAGCTCCTTCAAAGGCTGCCCCGCCCTTCTTTCGCGTGGAAAGCCTGCGTCGTGGCCCAGGCCACGTTCTGCAAATGAGCCGCCACGTCGGCCGGCAAGTCAGCCGTGTATTTCAAGCCCACCGGATTGACCTTGTAGACCGAAGCCAGCACCGTGCAGGCCGCCAGGTAGGTGCCCATCAGGCTGGGGTGGCGCTTGTCGGCCACGTAAAGGTTCAGATCCGGCCGCTGCGCGACCGATTGCGCAAATGCCAGGCCAGCCGGAACGACCAGCGCGTTGTTCAGCTTGCCGGCCTTCACGTATTCCGCCGCCAGCTGCGCCGTCATCTCCGGCTTGTCCTGATAGGCCCACGACATGAAGAAGATCGGCTGCGCACCGTGCTTGCGCACCGTCGCGCTGTGTTTGGCGGAGTATTCGAAGAAGATTTCCTGCAACTTCGGATGGATCGGACACTGGCTGCAGTCCATCATCATCACGGCGTCGAAGGGCTTGTCGAAGGTGTTGAAGCGCACCTCGTTGTCGCCGACAAACGAATAGCTTCCGACCCCCTTTGGCTTGAAGTGCGCCTCGACATCGTGCCAGTTGATGCCCGAGCCGCTGATCGTCGCCGACGTGGCGCGCATGCCCTTGGCACCGCTCGCGTTCAACAACCGACCTACGTGGCCGTGCATCGAGTTGTTGTAGTAGAAGAAGC
>JBBRID010000014.1:0-20116 GCA_038221635.1 Burkholderiales bacterium | reverse complement strand
AACGCCTGCAGCCCAGCCACAAACGTGCCTACACGCTGGTGGTCGCGATGCGCTCATGGTGGTTTGCCGCGTTCAGCGACATGAAACGAGTGCCCTGAGCCACGATGACAAGGCGTGCACTGCGCGATATGCTGCCCTGTTCGGATGAGGCGTCCGACCGTCAACCGAGGGACAAGCCATGAGGATTCGACTCCACCTGCAAGTCGCCTGGCTGGGTATATTGATGGCGACAGTGCCCGGCATCCATGCCGCCGAGCGGGCTATCGACAAGCAGGCCGTCATCGACGCACCAATTGCCGAAGTCTGGAAAAGTTGGACCACGCGTGAAGGCATCGAATCGTTCTTCGCGCCCGAGGCTGAGATCGACCCGCGCATCGGCGGTGCCTTCCATATCCACATGGACCCGCTGGCCGAACCCGGCAACAAGGGTGCCGACGACATGCGTTTCATGGCGCTGCAGGAGCCGACCATGCTCAGCTTCGACTGGAATGCGCCGCCGTCGTTGCCGCAGGCGCGCAAACAGCGGACCCTCGTCATCGTGCGCCTGGCCAGCGTCGAACCCGGCAAGACGCGGGTCGATCTTCACCACACCGGGTGGGGTAGTGGCGGCGAATGGGACAAGACCTACGCCTATTTCGAATCGGCCTGGGGCAACGTGCTGGCCAATCTGCAGAAGCGCTTCACAAAGGGACCGATGGACTGGACCGAGTGGTTGGCGATGCTGCGCAAGTACCACGCCGAAACCGACAAGGCGTCGGCCAAGTAGCTCGGCCGCGCCTGACGCACCGAGCGCTCGCGCTCAGGCGGCGTGATGCTCGAGCAGAAAATTGGCTCCGTCGTACTGGCCGAGTACCTCGGTCAGATACGGCAGCACCGTCAGCAGCTCGTCATGCAAGGTGTACGGCGGATTGAGGATGAAGACCCCGCTGCCGGCCAGACCGAAACCTTGAGAATCGGGGCGTTGCACGGTCAAGCGCGCATGCAGCCAGCCTTTCGGGGCCAGGCTTTCGAGCCGTTTCGGCAATTGCGCAGCCTCGATTTTCTGCACCTGCGGGTACCAGACCATGTAGACGCCGTCGGCGAAACGCAAAACGGCGTCGCGCATCGCGCGCACCACTTTGCTGTAGTCGCCATGGCCTTCGTAGCTGGGATCCATCACCACCAGCGCGCGCCTTGTCGACGGCGGCAGCTGCGATTTCAGACCCTCGAAGCCGTCGCCCATCGTCACCTCGGCGCGCTTCGCTCCGTCGAGAAATGCGGCCAGGATGCGGTGGTCGGTCGGATGCAGTTCGAAGGCGCGAAATTGATCGGTCGGGCGCAACAACATGCGGGCAAACGCCGGCGAGCCGGGATACTGCTCGAGTTGGCCCTCCGGATTGAAGCTGCGAACCAGCGCGAGGTAGTCGGCCACCGCCTCGGGCAGATCGTCCCGGCGCCACAGGCGGCCGATGCCCTGCTCGAACTCGCCCTTCTTTTGCGCGTAGTCGCCTTCCAGCGAATAGCCGCCGGCGCCGGCATGGCTGTCGACCAGCCGATACGGCTTGTCCTTCTGGTTCATGTAGCGAATCAAAAGGCACAAGATGATGTGCTTCAAGACATCGGCATGGTTGCCCGCGTGGAAGGCATGGCGGTAGGCGAGCATGAGATGAACCTCGAGAAAGAACCGGGACTGTAGCGCCGTGCCCGACCCCGCCCGGCGCAAGCTTGCTGATGCGTGCCTGGGTGGCCGTTGCGCGTCTCACGGCGGGCGCATGAATTGCCGAGTCAAATGTGACGCTGCCCGCAGGCGCAGGCAATCCATGACAATGGCGCCGCCCTTGCTGCGATGAAGCATCCGGTCGGACCACGAGCAACCTTTACCTCACACGAATCGATGTCGGCCAGGGCCACCTTCGCGAAGCACCAGGCCCTTTCTTTGTTGCTGGGCTTCCTCGGTGCCGGCATCTGCCTGTTGCTGAATACGCCGCTGCCTTGGATGATCGGCCCGCTGCTGGCCACGTCGATTGCCGGCATGTCGGGGTACCGATGGTTGCCGCCCCGCTGCTGCGCAATGCCGGGCAATGGGCGATCGGTACCTCGCTGGGGCTCTATTTCACGCCGCAGGTGGTCGGCTTCGTCGCCAGCCATTGGGCGGTGATTTTGGCTGGCATCGTCTGGGCGCTGGCCCTGGGCGCTGCTTACGGCTTCTGGCTGAGCGTGACCAACCGCGGCCTGCCGGGTCTTGACAGGCCGACTACGTTCTTCGCCAGTGCGATCGGCGGCGCTTCTGAAATGGCGGTACTTGCCGAGCGGCACGGCGGACGGCTCGACCTCGTCGTCAGTTCGCACTCACTGCGCATCCTGATGGTCGTGCTGTTGATTCCGTTCGGCTTTCAATGGGCCGGACTGCACGGCCTGGACCCCAGCGCACCGGGTCCGCAAGTGGTTCGCCCGGGTGGGCTGATCGTCTTGTCGGCGGCCTGTCTGTGCGGTGCGCTGCTGATGCGCCGCTTCAAGCTGTCGAATCCCTACGTACTGGGCCCACTTGCGGTGGGTATTCTGCTGACGGCCAATGGGATCGAGCTGTCGGCATTGCCGCGCTGGGTCACCAACCTCGGCCAGCTGGCCATCGGCGTGGCGCTCGGCACGCGATTCACCCGCGGCTTCCTCCAGACGGCGCCGCGATGGCTGATCAGCGTGGCGATTGGTACGTTGGGGATGATCGCGTTGAGTGCAGGTTACGCCTGGGTGGTCGCCCAACTGACTGGCCTGCACCCAGCCACGGTAATGATCGGCACCTCACCGGGCGGCCTGGCCGAAATGTGCCTGACGGCTAAGGCATTGCAGCTCGGCGTGCCGGTGGTGACGGCGTTTCACGTCACCCGGATGGTTGCGGTGGTGGTACTGGCCGGGCCGCTGTTTCGACTCGGCCGGGCCCCCTGAACCACGCCAGAGATTTGCTCAGGCCGGAATTCGCAGAACCTGCCCGGGATAGATCTTGTCGGGGTCGCTCAGCATCGGCTTGTTCGCCTCGAAGATCTTCATGTAGGCGTTGGCCTTGCCGTATTGCCCCTTGGCGATGCCGGACAGCGTGTCGCCCGACACCACGGTGTAGAAGCGGGATTCCTCGGTCGCCTGCGACACCGTCATCAGGTCGTTGACGGCAAGCACGCCCTGCACATTGCCGCAACACAAGACGATGCGCTCCTTGGTCGCCTGGTCTTCGGCCTGGCCGGATACCGTGACGGTGCTGGTCGTGCCGTCGAATTCGACCTTCAGCCCGGCTGCGTCGAGCTTCTGGCTGGCTATATAGGCCTCGATCGCCTTGGCCGCCTTGGCGTTGGCTGCCGCCACTCGCGCCTGTTTCTCGGCCGGATCGGCAACAGCGGATTCAGCTTCTTTCTGGCCGAACAGTTTTTGACCCGCTTCCTTGAAAAAGCTGACGATACCCATGGAACCTCCTGAAAATGATGAAAAAAGTGCCACTCGGCAGCGTCGCTGCCGGCAACTCGCAGCCATCGTAACCGGCCGCCCTGAAATCGCGGCCGCGCAATCCCGTGCGGCTCACGGTCAGCGCTTGCGGGTCCGCGCTTCGAACAGCTCGCGAATGCCGACGACGCGAGGGCCGGGCAGCACCTCGAATTGCTCGCCCGGCGACAGACGACCCGGGCTGCGCACGGCCAGGTAGAAGCCGCACCAGGCACTGCGCGTCATCATCTTCGCTGCCTGATCGAAACCCATGACGGCGTTGAACTTGTAGCAGGGGTAGCGCGGCTCGCTGACCGCCAGCTCGCAGGCCTCGAAACGCAAGATGTCGCCGATCCAGACCTGCGACTCGAGCAGTCCGGACACGGTCAGATTTTCGCCAACGGCGCCGGGCTTGAGCGTCGCGTCCCAGGCGGCAACCCCGGCCTGCGCTCGCAATGTCTGCCAGAACGCATAGTGCTCGTTGGGGTAGGCATAAAGCGCCTTCGAAAGGCCGCCGTGCACCGATTGGTCGGCCTGTTCATCACCTGCCAGGCCAAGCGGTGTCACCTCGACCGGATCCGTCAGGGCGCTCTTCACGATGCCCGACCGAACCACCCGCTCGCCAACGCGCAGGTCACGCGCACGGCCGACGTTGATGCTGAGCAATCTGGGCATCGGGCGATCATGCCCGACCCCGACAACAGGCAAGGCCGCGCGGCTTTGCGTACCCAGCTGCGCTCCCGAGTTACATGCCGATTACACTGCGCCTTCTTTTCAGCTAGCAGCAGGCCGATGCAACCGCGTCAGGCCTGCGCCGGACTGCGCTGCCACCACAGCCCGTTACGGCCCATTTCCGGCTCGGGATGGGGCAAGGCTTGCCGCTGTCAACCAGCGTGAAGGCACACCGTGCCCTGTGCTGGTCGCCAAGCGCCAGGGCTTGCCCGATCCCGCTTCATTGACTTCGCATACCAAGGACCGACGATGACCCGACCCGAGAACCAGGAGCCCGACACCAATTCCCCCATGCATGTGCGCCATGCCCGGCTGGTCGCCTGGGTGGCCGAAATGGCCGCATTGACCGACGCCAAGGATGTGTATTGGTGCGACGGCAGCGATGCCGAATACGACCGCTTGTGCGCCCAGCTGGTTGCTGCCGGCACCTTCACGAAGCTCAACCCCGAGTTGCGCCCGAACAGCTACCTCGCCTGCAGCAGCCCGAGCGATGTGGCGCGCGTCGAAGACCGAACCTTCATTTGCAGCGACACGCGCGAGGAAGCCGGCCCGACCAACAACTGGATGGCTCCCGACGAGATGCGCGCGCTGCTGCAGACCGGCAAGGCCGACGGCACGCCTGGCCTGTTCAAGGGCGCGATGCGCGGACGCACGATGTACGTGGTGCCGTTCAGCATGGGGCCGCTGGGTTCGCCGATCGCCCACGTGGGCGTCGAACTGTCCGACAGCCCCTATGTGGCCGTCAACATGAAGATCATGACGCGCATGGGCAAGGCCGTGCTCGACGTGCTGGGAGAAGACGGCGATTTCGTGCCCTGTGTGCACACCGTGGGCGCGCCGCTCGAAGCTGGCCAGCAAGACGTCGCCTGGCCATGCAACACGACCAAATACATCGTTCATTACCCGCAAAGTCGCGAGATCTGGAGCTACGGCTCGGGTTATGGCGGCAATGCGCTGCTCGGCAAGAAATGTTTTGCCTTGCGCATCGCCTCGACGATGGGCCAGCAGGAATCCCGACTGTCGCCCGACAATCCGGGCTGGCTGGCCGAACACATGCTGATCCTCGGCGTCACGTCACCCGAAGGCAAGAAACACCACGTCGCCGCCGCCTTCCCGAGCGCCTGCGGCAAGACCAATTTCGCGATGCTGATTCCGCCGGCCGGATTCGACGGCTGGAAAGTCACGACGATCGGTGACGACATCGCCTGGATCAAACCCGGCGCCGATGGCCGTCTCTACGCGATCAATCCGGAAGCCGGCTACTTCGGCGTGGCCCCGGGTACCAACGACAAGACCAACCACAACTGCATGGCCAGCCTGCAGCGCGACGTGATCTTCACCAACGTGGCGCTGACCGGCGACGGCGATGTCTGGTGGGAAGGCATGACGGACGAGCCGCCGGCGCACCTGATCGACTGGCAGGGCAAGGACTGGACACCGGCAATCGCCAAGGAAACCGGCGCCAAGGCCGCGCATCCGAATGCGCGTTTCACGGTAGCGGCGACCAACAACCCGGCGCTGGATCCGGAATGGGACAACCCGGCAGGCGTGCCGATCGATGCCTTCATCTTCGGTGGCCGACGCTCGACCACGGTGCCGCTGGTGACCGAGGCGCGCAATTGGGTCGAAGGCGTCTACATGGCGGCAACCATGGGTTCCGAGACCACCGCTGCGGCGGGCGGCAAGCAAGGCGTGGTGCGTCGCGACCCGTTCGCGATGTTGCCGTTCGCCGGCTACAACATGAGCGACTATTTTCAGCACTGGCTCGAGATCGGCAAGCGCCTGCAGGCGCGTGGCGCCACCTTGCCGAAGATCTTCTGCGTCAACTGGTTCCGCAAGGGGGCCGACGGCAGGTTCGTCTGGCCCGGCTACGGAGAGAACATGCGGGTTCTGCAGTGGATGATTGACCGCGTCGACGGCAAGGCGGAAGGCAACGAACACCCGTTCGGCATCAGCCCGCGCTACGACGATCTGAACTGGCGTGGCATGAGTTTCAGCCCGGCCCAGTTTGCCAGCGTCATGGATTCGAATCCCGCTGAATGGAAAATCGAGCTCGATCTGCATGCCGAGCTGTTCAAACAGCTCGAACAGCATCTGCCGAAAGAGTTGCCGGCAACCAAGGCGCGCATCGAAGACCGGCTGGCGGCCTGAGCGCTGAATCGGCTCGCGGCCAGCCGTTTGCGCTGAACGCGGCCGATCAGCCGATCAGCTCGTGGCGATCCGCTGCGGCGTACAGATCACAGGCAAATCCCGGCGAGATCTGGCGCTGGTCGTCGGCCAGCCGGCGGACAGCAGCCGCTTCCTCGACGACGCGGCTTTCTCGGTCGGTGGCGCGGCTTGAAAACAGACTGCCGTAAAGCGACCTGATGGCTGCCGAGGCGTTTTCTGCGATCTTGCTGAAGACGTCCAGCAGTCCGAGGGGTCGGCCGGTCTTGAGGATGCGGCGGGAGTAAGTGGCGGTGGACATGTGCGTTGCTCGGATATCTATGTTGCAGTGCAGTATAGGGAAAACCATTAGTTCTGTCTTTTTGTGATGCCAGTCCCGGATGAGCAATTGCGGCAAACCGCACGAAATCGCTTTGCAGGGGCGACAAACATAGACTGCAGGGTCACCACCCACCAGCGCAAAAGTTGCACATTCGATGACAATCGCGTCCCGATACACACCTGTAACATCTTCCGCCGACCGACCCGCCGATGCAGGTCGAAGGGGTTCGCAAGCCATGACGCTGCGCTTCGAGCCGGCGCAGGCGTTGCATGGCATGACGGTGTTCGAGCGCGGTTGGTTGTCGTCGAACAACATTCTTTTCCATGCTCATGAGGGCGGTGGCGCGGTACTCGTCGACACCAGCCACTGCCTGCACGCCGAGCAAACGATTGCCTTGGTGCGGGCGGCGCTCGACGGCGCGCCGCTCACCCGCATCATCAATACCCACCTGCACTCCGACCACTGCGGTGGCAATGCCGCCTTGCAGCGCGTTTTCGGCGCGCCGGTGGCAATTCCATCCGGATCCTGGCAGGCAGTCGCAAGCTGGGACGACGATGCATTGACATTCGCCGATGTCGCGCAACGGATCGAGCGTTTCGAGGCCCAGCAACGGCTCTGCGCCGGCGACCAACTGCAGCTCGGCGGCCGCCGCTGGCAGGTGATCGAAGCGCCCGGCCATGATCCCGATGCACTGATGCTGTTCGAGCCAGAACACGGTGTGTTGATTTCTGGCGATGCCTTGTGGCAAGACGGCTTCGGCGTTGTGTTCCCTGAGCTTGATGGCGAGCCCGGATTCGATGACGTGGCCACCGTCCTCGACCAGATTGCCGAACTGCCCGTCCGGTGGGTAATCCCCGGCCATGGCTCACCGTTCGACGACGTGGATGCAGCCCTCGCGCGTGCGCGGTCGCGGCTGGCGGCGTTCCGCGCCGATCCGGAAAAACACGCCCGCTACGCCGCCAAGGTGTTGCTGAAGTATCACTTGATGGAGGAACAGACGCAAAGCGTTGCCGACCTGCATCGGTGGGCCGGCTCGGCACCGCTGTTGCACCGGGTCTGGCTGCGCCAGCGGCCCGCAACCAGCGTGCTCGCATGGTGCGATGAATTGCTGGACGATCTCGTCCGCTGCGGCGCAGCGCGGCTGCACGACGGCATGGCCAGCAACCGCTGAGGTTGGCCGCGAGTTTCCGAGCCTTGCCAATGTGGTTGACCCCAATGGGCTAATCCCCAATTGCCGGGCCGGCGCACCAACAACATAGTCGAAAGGCTCAGGCTTTGCGATTTGACAGCCTGGAATGCCCCGCAGCACAAATTCAAAGGAGACAGGCATGACGGAACAGAAAGCCGCCTCGGTCGAGGTGCAAGAACAAATTCAACCGGTTCGCCGGCGCTTCCTCGGAGCCGCACTCACGGGCGCCGCCGGCGCAGCCGCTCTGGCCGCACCGATGATCTCGGTGGCCCAGTCACCGATTGTGTTGAAGATGCAAGGCGCCTGGGGCGCCAAGGACATCTTCAACGAGATGGCCGAGGAGTACGTCAAGCGCGTCAACGAGATGTCGGGCGGACGGCTGCGCATCGACTACCTGGTGGGTGGCGCGGTGGTCAAGCCGTTCGAGGTGATGGACGCCACCAGCAAGGGCGTGCTCGACGCGTGTCACGGGGTGCCGGTGTATTGGTACGGGAAGAGCAAGGTGGCCTCCTTGTTCGGATCAGGACCGATCAACGGCTGCGACGCGCCGCAGACGCTGGCGTGGATCTACCGCGGCGGCGGCCTGGAGATGTACAACGAGTTGCTGAAGAAACTCAATCTCGATGTGGTCGGCTACTTCGCGATGCCGATGCCCACTCAGCCGCTGGGCTGGTTCAAGAAGCCGCTGAAGAGCGCTGACGATCTGAAAGGCCTGAAGTACCGCACCGTCGGCCTGGCTGCCGACCTGATGCAGGAAATGGGCGTCAAGGTCACACAGTTGCCGGGCGGGGAGATCGTGCCGGCGATGGACCGCGGCGTGATTGAAGCCTTCGAGTTCAACAACCCGACCTCGGACCGTCGTTTCGGTGCCCAGGACGTGGCGAAAAACTACATGATGGGCTCGTTCCACCAGGCGATGGAGTTCTTCGAGATCGCATTCAACAAGAAGAAACACGATTCGCTGCCGAAAGATCTGCAGGCCATCCTGCGCTACGCCGCAGAGGCGGCATCATCGTCGAACTGGTGGACGGCGATGGACAACTATTCGCGCGACCTCGACGATCTGATCACGAAGGACAAGGTCAACGTGATCCGCACGCCGAAATCGATTTTCGAAGCGCAGATGAAGGCCTGGGACGTCGTCACCAAACGCCTTTCCGACGAAGATCCTTTCTTCAAGAAGGTGGTGGACAGCCAGAAGGCCTGGTCCAAACGAGTGGCCAAATACATGTTCTTCAACGAGGCCGATTACTTGATCGGCTACGAGCACATCCACGGCAAGATCGCGGGACTGAGCTGATCACACAGCCGAGTGCAGCCGGTTTGCCCCGGCTGCGGTTCAAGAAGGGAGGCGAGGGCCTCCCTTTCTCATGAGGAGTCCCCATGATTCGAAGCGTCATCCGCACGATCGACATGCTGAGCAAGTCTGTGGGCCACGCTTTCGCCTGGTGCATCGTGATCCTGACGCTGGGCATCAGCTACGAAGTGTTCGTGCGCTACGCATTGCGTGATCCGACCAGCTGGGCCTTCGACCTGAGCTACATCCTGTACGGCGCAATGTTTCTGATGTGCGGCGCGTATACCTTGTCGCGCGGCGGCCATGTTCGCGCCGACATCTTCTATCGCCGCTGGAGTCAGCCGCATCAGGCGATGCTCGAGATGCTGCTTTATTTCCTGTTCTTTTTTCCCGGTGTGCTGGCACTCGTGATCGCCGGCTGGGGCTATGGCATGGAGTCACTCGCAATCAAGGAGGTCAGCGTCAACAGTCCGGTCGGCGTGCCGATCTGGCCGTTGAAGATGCTGATACCGGCCGCCGGCGTGCTGCTGACGCTGCAAGGCATCGCCGAGTTGCTGCGCTGCGTCCTGTGCATCAAGGAAGGGGCCTGGCCCCCGCGCATGCACGATGTCGATGAGCTCGAAGACCAGCTGGTCACCCCGCACACCAGCGAGCAAGCCACAGGGATTCATTCATGAGCAATCCCACCCTGGCCCTGGTGATGCTGGGCCTGTTCATCTTCATCATCCTGCTTGGCTTTCCGATTGCCTTCACGCTGATGGCGATGGGCGTGGCATTCGGCTACTACGCCTACTTCACACCCGACCAGTCGTTCTTCGACAACCGCGTCTTCTACCTGTTCACGCAGAACACCTTCAGCGTGATGAACAGCGACATCCTGGTCGCGATCCCGCTGTTTCTGTTCATGGGCTACATGATCGAGCGCTCGAACATCCTGGACAAGCTGTTCCTCAGCCTTCAGGTGGCGTTCCGCCGTGTGCCCGGCGCGATGGCGATCGCAGCACTGGTGACCTGCGCATTGTTCGCAACCGCCACCGGCATCGTCGGTGCGGTCGTCACGCTGATGGGCTTGCTGGCGTTCCCGGCGATGTTGAAGGCCAACTACGACCAGAAGATTTCGGCCGGTGTCATTTGCGCCGGCGGTACGCTCGGCATCCTGATCCCGCCATCGATCATGCTGATCGTATACGGTGCGACGGCCGGCGTATCGGTCGTCAAGCTGTATGCAGCGGCACTGATTCCCGGCTTCATGCTGGCCGGGCTCTACATGGGATACGTGGTGATCACGGCGATCATGAAGCCTCACCTGATGCCGCCCCTGCCCAAGGATCAAGACGTGATGAGTTTCGGCAAGGTTGCCCTGCTGCTGCTGCAGGCCTTCCTGCCGCTGGCGGTGCTGATCATGTCAGTGCTCGGCGCCATCCTGTTCGGCCTGGCCACACCAAGCGAGGCCGCAGCCATCGGCGCGCTCGGTTCGGTGATTCTGGCCACCGCCTACGGCGCGATGTCATGGGCGAAGCTGCGTGAAGCGGTGTACTTGACAGCACGCACCACCGCGATGGTGTGTTATCTGTTCGTCGGCTCATGGCTGTTCTCGTCAATCTTCAGCTACCTCGGCGGCGAAGGCGTGATCAAGGAGTTCGTGCTGGGCATGAACCTCAACACCATCACCTTCCTGCTGCTGTCGCAGGTGATCATCTTCCTGCTCGGCTGGCCGCTCGAGTGGAGCGAGATCATCATCATCTTCGTACCGATCTTTCTTCCGCTGCTGCCGCTGTTCGACGTCGATCCGCTGTTCTTCGGTATCCTGGTGGCAATGAACCTGCAGACCTCGTTCCTGACCCCTCCAATGGCGATGTCGGCGTACTACCTGAAAGGTGTCGCGCCCGCACATGTCCTGCTGTCGACGATCTTCAAAGGTTGCCTGCCATTCGTCTCGATGGTGTTCGTCGCGATGGCCGCCATGTACATCTTTCCGGAGGTCGTCTACTGGCTGCCGGGCGTCCTGTACAGCCGCTGACCGATGAGCATCGATTCTTCTTCGATGTCGGGCCTGAATGCCGCCGACGCCCGCCAGCGCATGGTTGCCGGCGAGATGTCGGTGACCGACTATGTGCAGGGCCTGCTGGCCCGCGTCGACGCGGTCGAGCCCGAGGTGCAGGCCTGGCAACACCTCGATCGACGCTACCTGCTGACCCAGGCCGACGATGCTGACGACGCCCATGCTCTCGGGGAGCCCGATGGCGCGCTGTTCGGCCTGCCGGTTGGCATCAAGGACATCATCGATACCGCCGGGCTGCCCACCGAAGACGGTACGGCATTGCACGCCGGGCGCGCGCCGCACGAAGATGCGGTGGTCGTACGGCGCCTGATCGCCGCAGGCGGTCTGGTGATGGGCAAGACGGTGACCACCGAGCTGGCCACTTACGCGCCCGGCAAGACGCGCAATCCCCACAACCCCGCGCACACCCCGGGCGGCTCATCCAGCGGATCGGCTGCGGCAGTCGCTGCCGGCATGGTGCCGCTGGCAATCGGCACCCAGACCAACGGCTCGGTGATCCGTCCGGCGTCGTTCTGTGGCGTCTACGGCTTCAAGCCGAGCGCAGGCCTGATCCCGCGCACCGGCGTTCTGACGCAGTCACCCTCGTTCGATGCGGTCGGGGTGTTCGGGCGCACGCTGGCCGATGTCGCGCTGCTTGCCGAGGTGCTGGCCGGTCACGACGCGAACGATTCGGCCACGCGCCTGCGCGCAACGCCACCGCTGTGCCGCCTGGCAGCCAGCGAAGTGCCGCTACCGCCAACGCTGGCGTGGGTCGAGACGCCGTTCTGGGATCGCGTGGCGCCAGACGCGCAGCAGGCGTTCGGCGAATTGATCGAGCTGTTGAAGGGCCGCATCGCACCCTTCGAACTGCCGGCCAGCGCGGCCGATGCGGTGGGCTGGCACACGCTGGTGATGGAAGCCGAAATCGCCGGCTCCTTCGAACTCGAATACGAGCGGGGTCGCGACCAGCTTTCCGCATCGCTGCGCAGCCAGATCGAGCGCGGCCTTGCGGTCACGGCGGTCGCACACCGCCAGGCGCTGGCACGCATCCCGCTGCTGCAGGGCAGTTTCGATACCGTCTTCGAGCACTACGATGCCATCCTCACACCGGCCACTTTGGGCACGGCACCGCAAGGTCTGGAAGCCACGGGTGACCCGCTGATGTGCACGCTCTGGACATTTCTCGGCATGCCCTGCCTGAGCCTGCCGCTGCTGCACGGCGAGAACGGCCTGCCGATCGGCGTGCAGCTGGTTGGCCGCAAAGGCAACGATGCCCGCCTGTTGCGAACCGCGCGCTGGCTGGTGCAGCAGGTCGAGGCTGCGTCGCCATGACGTTGACAACGAGGAGACTTCGATGAAACTCTTGTTCGGTCTGATCGGCGCTTTGCTGATGATCGGGTTTCTGGCCAGCTTCGTCATCAAGGTGCAGGAGCCGGCAATGATCGTCGTCGTGTTGATCGGCATCGTGATGATGCTGGTCGACCTCTGGCAGGCGCGCAACGAGGCGGATACCTAGACAGGATGAATTGTCGTAGTGAGCGGCTTCAGCCGCGCTCCCGGCTTTTCGACCCCCGAACGTCGCAGCTCCGAACCCACAAGCAAGCGCGGCTGAAGCCGCTCCTACTAACCCATCCACAACCGCCAACAAGCGCAGAATCCGGCGCCTTACACAGCCACTGCCTGCCTGACCGCCCGCTCCCAGTTGCCCATCATCTCCACTGCCCGATCACGTGGCATCTCCGGTTCGAAGCGGCGCCCCACCTGCCACTGCGACGACAACTGATCGAGGTCTTTGAACAGCCCGCAGCTCAGTCCCGCCAGGTAGGCCGCGCCCAGCGCAGTCGTCTCGATGATCTTCGGTCGCACCACCGGTATGCCGAGCAGATCGGCCTGGAATTGC
This sequence comes from Burkholderiales bacterium, assembly GCA_038221635.1. GTDB lineage: Bacteria > Pseudomonadota > Gammaproteobacteria > Burkholderiales > Burkholderiaceae_C > Ideonella_A. The sequence goes on along the minus strand of JBBRID010000014.1, from coordinate 7,022 downwards.
ATCAGCATGTCGTTGACGCAGGCGCCACCGTCGACACGCAGTTCGCTCACGGCGTGGCCGCCGGCTTCCAACGCATCGCGGCTCATCGCCTGCAACAGGGCCGCGCTCTGAAAGGCGATGCTTTCGACCGCGGCGCGGGCGATGTGGGCCACCGTGCTGCCGCGGGTCAGGCCGACAATGGCGCCGCGCGCATCGGGTTTCCAGTAAGGCGCGCCGAGCCCGGTGAAGGCAGGCACGAACATCACGCCATCGCTGTCGGCAACCGACATGGCCAGCGACTCGACGGCGCTGCTGCTGTCGATGGCGCGCAGCCCGTCGCGCAACCACTGCACGACCGCACCACCGATGAAGACACCGCCTTCGAGCGCGAATTCAGGCGTCGTACCGGTCTGGGCGGCGCTGGTGGTGATCAGCCCGTTCTCGCTGGTCTGAAAGTGCTGGCCGGTATGCATCAACATGAAGCAGCCCGTGCCGTAGGTATTCTTCGCCAGACCCGGCGTGAAGCAGGCCTGGCCGAACAATGCGCTCTGCTGGTCACCGGCAATGCCACCGATCGGCAGTGCGGCGCCCAGCAGATCCGGAATGCTGTGCCCGTAGACATGGCTCGACGGCAGCACCTGCGGCAACAGGCTGCGCGGAATGCGCAGCAGGCTCAGCAATTCGTCGTCCCATTCATTGCGGTGCACATCGAGCAGCAGCGAGCGCGAGGCGTTGCTGACGTCCGTGGCATGCACAGCCTGGGCGCGCGTCGCGCTCGATGCGCCGCCGGTCAGGTGCCACAGCAGCCAGCTGTCGATTGTGCCGAAAGCCAGATGCCCGGCCTCGGCCAGCGCGCGCGCGCCGTCCACGTGGTCGAGCAGCCATTGCAGCTTGGTGCCAGAAAAATAGGCGTCGATGATCAACCCGGTCTTGGCACGAAACACCGGCTCCAGGCCCTGCTCGCGCAGCTTGGCGCAGATCGGCTCGGAGCGCCGGTCCTGCCAGACGATCGCGTTGTAAATGGGCTCACCACTGCGCCGATCCCACACCACCGTGGTTTCACGCTGGTTGGTGATGCCGATCGACGCAATGTCGCCCGCCTTCAGTTTCGACTTGGCCAGCACCTCACGCGCTGTCTCTAGCTGCGTCGTCCACAAGGCCCTCGGGTCATGTTCGACCCAACCCGTCTTCGGATAGATCTGTTCGAACTCGCGCTGCGCAATCGCAACGATGGCGCCGTCACGGTCGAACACGATGCTGCGCGAACTCGAGGTGCCCTGATCGAGCGCGAGGATGTAGTTGGCCTGAGTCATGGATGGTCCTGGGCGCCTTCGCAGGTCGTGAATTTGACGCCGGCATCGGCCAACAGGCGCGGAAACGGCTGCGGCGGCGGCAAGTCGGTGAACAGGCGATCGACCTGATCGAGCCGAGCCAGTTCGACCATTGCAGGCCGGTTGAACTTGCTGTGGTCGGCGGCCAGCCAGACCTGGCGCGATTGGGCCAGGATGGTCTGCGCAACCTTCACTTCGCGGTAGTCGAAATCACGCAAGCTGCCGTCGGCCTCTATCGCGGAGATGCCGATCAATGCGATGTCGACCTTGAACTGCTGGATGAAGTCGACCGTTGCCTCGCCGACGATGCCGCGGTCGCGCCCGCGCACCACGCCGCCAGCCACGATCACCTCGCAATCGGAATTGCCGCTCAGGATCGCCGCGACGTTCAGGTTGTTGGTAATGACGCGCAGGCCCTGATGGTTCAGCAATTCACGCGCGATCGCTTCGGTGGTGGTTCCGATGTTGATGATCAGCGAACTGCCGGCCGGCACCGCTTTGGCGACATCACGCGCAATGCGCAGCTTGGCTGCCTCGTTGAGTTGCTGCCGTTGCCGGTAGGCAATGTTTTCGGTGGTCGACCCCGGCACCCGGGCGCCACCGTGAAAGCGAACGATCAGGCCGGCATCGGCCAGCAAGGTCACGTCACGGCGCACGGTCTGCAAGGTCACGCCGAACTGCTCGGCCAAGGTTTCGACAGAGACCGAACCATGGGCCCGGACTTGCTCGAGCAACTTCGATTGGCGGGGGTTCGGCGTCATGGCAGCTATCCAGTACGCGCCAAGCGTAGCGCGTTGCGGAACGCCGGGGATGGTGGTTTTCTCTCTTGTGCAGTGTTCGATTTTCGCTTAAAACGAAAGAAATCAAACGTAAACGAACCTCATACGAACATAACCGCACCTCAGCCAGTGTCACAAAAACCTCCTCAATCCGCCTCGAACACATGACTGAGTTGGCATCCGAAAGCCAGGCGCCGTCGCGATCGGTCGCGGGCAAGCTGGCCACCCAGCCCGGCAGTGAGCCCATGGCGTGCGATGTGCTGGTCATCGGCGGCGGCATCAACGGTGCCGGCATTGCCCGCGATCTGGCCGGCCGGGGCTTGAAGGTGGTGTTGTGCGAAAAAGACGACTTGGCCGGTCATACCTCGTCGTCGTCGACCAAGCTGATCCACGGCGGGCTGCGCTACCTCGAGTACTACGAATTTTCGCTGGTTCGCAAGGCGCTGGCCGAGCGCGAGGTGTTGCTCAAGAGCGCGCCGCACATCATGTGGCCGCTGCGCTTCGTGATGCCGCACGACCCTGGCATGCGGCCGGTCTGGATGATCCGGGCGGGTTTGTTCCTATACGACCACCTGGCCAAACGCGAGGTATTGCCGGGTTCGAAGACCATCGATCTGCGCGCTCACCCGGCCGGCGCTGCGCTGAAACCGTATTTCAAGCAGGGCTTCGTGTACTCCGACGGCTGGGTCGAGGATGCGCGGCTGGTCGTGCTCAATGCGATGGACGCCGCTGCGCACGGCGCACAGATCTTGACTCGCACCCGCTGCATCGATGCGCGGCGTGGTCCCAACGGATGGTCGGCCAAATTGCAGACGGACAACGGCCAGCACCAGCAGGTGCAGGCGCGCGCGCTGGTCAACGCAGCCGGCCCATGGGCGGCGCAGTTCCTCAGCGAATGTGCGCATGCGCAGCGGGCCAAGAATCTGCGCCTGATCAAAGGCAGCCACATCGTCGTGCGCAAGATCTTCCAGCACGACCATGCCTATATCTTCCAGAACCCCGATCAGCGCATCATCTTCGCGATCCCCTACGAAAGCGACTTCACGCTGATCGGAACCACCGATGTCGAATACACGGGCCCGGTCGGCAAGGCGGAGATCGACGCTTCGGAAATCGACTACCTCTGCCAGCAGGCGAGCCGCTACTTCGAACAGCCGGTGAAGCCGGCCGACGTGGTCTGGACCTACTCAGGCGTGCGCCCGCTGCTCGATGACGACTCCGGCGATCCGTCGGCAATCACACGAGACTACTTCCTCGAGCTCGATACCAGTGGCGCGCCGATGCTGTCGGTCTGGGGCGGCAAGATCACGACCTTCCGAAAACTGGCCGAGGAAGCGGCGGATCTGCTCGCCGCACCGCTGCAACACCGTCGCCCCGCCTGGACCCGGCATGCCTTCTTGCCCGGAGGCGACCTGAGCAGCTGGATTGGCCCGCCGCGCCAGCCCGACACCGATTTCGAGCTGTTCGTGCAGGCACTCGCGAAGCGCCATCCCGAGTTCGAACCGGCACTGACCAGACGCCTGGCGCGCGCCTATGGTTCGGCCGTCGAAACCTTGCTGAGCGCGGGTCTGGGCGCCGAGGTTGCGCCGGGCCTGCACGAAGCCGAGCTGACCTATCTGCATGACCACGAATGGGCGCGCAGCGCCGAAGACGTCTTGTGGCGCCGCAGCAAGCTGGGCCTGCACATGAGCGCTGACCAACGCGCGCTGGTCGACGCCTGGTGCAGCGCTCACTGGGCGAGCGAAAACGTCGCCACCGCGTCGCTTGCTCCGATCGAGCAGCCATCCGAAAGCACGACATGGAACTGAGCCTGCAGGCCATCGAACAACGCGTCGGCGCCGACGTGCACCTGCATCCGATCAGCATGCAGCTGGTGCCCAACGCGGTGACCGTGCTGCTCGGCGCCACCCAGGCCGGCAAGACCACACTGATGCGGCTGATGGCAGGCCTCGATCGAGCCAGCAAGGGCAAGCTGCTCGTCGACGGCGAGGACGTGACCGCGAAGACGGTGCGGCAGCGCAATGTCGCGATGGTCTATCAACAGTTCATCAACTACCCGTCGATGACGGTGTTCGACAACATCGCCTCGCCATTGAAGCTGCGCCGCCGCGACGGCAGTGCGGCCAGCAACAAGGCAGGCATTGATCGTCGCGTCAACGAGCTGGCAGCCAAGCTGCACATCGAGCCGTTCCTGAAACGGCTACCCGCCGAACTGTCGGGCGGACAGCAGCAACGCGTAGCCCTGGCACGGGCGCTGGCCAAGCAGGCACCACTGATGCTGCTCGACGAGCCGCTGGTGAACCTCGACTACAAGCTGCGCGAGGAACTTCGCGACGAGTTGTCGCAACTGTTTGCGGCCGGCGAATCCACCGTCGTCTACGCTACCACCGAACCGACCGAAGCCTTGCTGCTCGGCGGCCATACCGCAGTACTGGATGCCGGCGAATTGCTGCAATACGGTCCGACCGCCGAGGTCTTCCACCATCCCCGATCGATCCGGGTCGCACGCGCCTTCAGCGATCCGCCGATGAACCTCGTCGAAGGGCAGGCCGCCGAGGGCCGGATCACCTGGACGGCGCAAGGCCAGACCCTGGTGCTCGCCAGCCAATTGCCGGCCGCCCATACCGGAAAGGTGACCGTCGGCATCCGCGCCAACGCCTTGCACCGGCAACGGCAGGGCATCGATGTCGAGCTGGTTGGCCGGGTCGAGTTGGCGGAAATCTCGGGTTCGGACACCTACGTGCACATCGACACCCGCTTCGGCGAACTGGTGGCGCAACTCTCCGGCGTGCACAACTTCGCGCTCGGTGAGAACCTGAGCCTGGCGCTCGATCCGGGTCAGGTCCATGTGTTCGACGCGAGTGGCAATCTGCTGCTGGCGCCAAGCGGCCGGGGGCATTGAGATGGCACGTATCACGCTTGACCTTGCCCACGCCTACAAGCCGAATCCGCAGTCGGATGAGGACTATGCGCTGCTGCCATTGAAGATGGAATTTGCCGACGGCGGCGCCTATGCGCTGCTCGGCCCTTCAGGCTGCGGCAAGACGACGCTGCTGAACATCGTCTCCGGTCTCGTGACACCGTCCCAGGGTACGGTCAAATACGACGGCGTCGATGTCACTTCGCGGTCACCACAGCACCGCAACATTGCGCAGGTGTTCCAGTTTCCAGTCATATACGACACCATGACGGTGGCCGAGAACCTGGCCTTCCCGCTGAAGAACCGCGGCGCGCGGCCAGAAAAGATCAAGGATCGTGTTGGCAAGATCGCCGAGATGCTGGAACTGAGCGGCCAGCTCGATACCCGGGCTGCCGGCTTGACCGCTGATGCCAAGCAGAAGATCTCGCTCGGCCGGGGCCTGGTGCGCGAAGATGTCAGCGCGGTGTTGTTCGACGAGCCCTTGACCGTGATCGATCCGCACCTGAAATGGCAATTGCGGCGCAAACTCAAGCAAATCCATCACGAACTCAAGCTGACGTTGATCTACGTGACGCATGACCAGATCGAGGCGCTGACCTTTGCCGATCAGGTGGTCGTGATGACGCGCGGCCGAGCCGTGCAAGTCGGCAGCGCCTCCGAGCTGTTCGAGCGGCCGAGCCATACCTTCGTCGGTCATTTCATCGGCTCGCCGGGCATGAACTTCCTGCCGGCGCGCTGGGATGAAACGGGCGGTGGCGTCGAGGTTGAAGGGCGTCAGCTGGGCGCCGCCCATGCGCCAGCGGCACTGCGCGGCGCGGGTGATTTCAAGCTCGGTGTGCGGCCCGAATACGTCGAAGTCGTCTCTGGCGATGGGCCCGGCGCTGCACCGGCACAGGTTGTCAAACACCAGGATATCGGCACCTATCAGTTGCTGACGGCGCGCGTGGGTGAGCAGATTGTGCGTGTGCGGCTGGCGCCGGAAACCGCTGCACCAGCGGTTGGCGACGCGATCTGGCTACAGTTGATCGGCCCGCACACCTGCTACTACGCCCGCGAGGAGCTGATCACATGAAACCGATCAATCAGAAGGCCTGGCTGCTGATCCTTCCGGTGGTGATCTGCGTCGCCTTCTCGGCCATCCTGCCGTTGATGACGGTGGTCAATTATTCAGTGCAGGACATCATCTCGCCCGAGCGCCGCGTTTTCGTCGGTACCGAGTGGTTCAAGTCCGTGATGCGCGACGACGACCTGCATGCCGCATTGGCCCGGCAACTGGGCTTCTCGTTCGCGGTGCTGGCGTTCGAGATTCCCCTGGGCATCATGCTGGCGCTGTCGATGCCAGCCACCGGCTGGAAGGCTTCGCTGGTGCTGGTGCTGGTGGCGATCTCGCTGCTGATTCCGTGGAACGTGGTCGGTACCATCTGGCAGATCTACGGCCGTGCCGATATCGGCCTGCTCGGCGCCACGCTGCAGAAGCTCGGCTTCGACTACAGCTATACCGGCAATGCGCGGCACGCCTGGTTCACCGTGCTGGTGATGGACATCTGGCACTGGACGCCGCTGGTCGCGCTGCTTTGCTACGCCGGGCTGCGCAGCATTCCCGACGCCTACTACCAGGCCGCGCGAATCGACGGTGCCAGCAAGCTCGCGGTGTTTCGCTACATCCAGTTGCCCAAGCTGCGCGGCGTGTTGATGATCGCGGTGCTGCTGCGCTTCATGGACAGCTTCATGATCTACACCGAACCCTTCGTGCTGACCGGCGGCGGACCGGGCAATGCAACCACCTTCCTCAGCCAGTACCTGACGCAGAAGGCGGTCGGCCAGTTCGACCTCGGCCCGGCCGCGGCGTTCTCGCTGATCTATTTCCTGATCATCCTGCTGCTGTGCTTCATTCTGTACAACTGGATGCAGCGCGTCGGTACAGGCGACAAGACCGCAGGAGCCGGCCATGAATGAGCGCAAGTTCCAGAAGCGGACGATCTTTCTGATCGCCTACCTGGTGTTTGCCATCCT
>JBBRID010000013.1:0-20208 GCA_038221635.1 Burkholderiales bacterium | reverse complement strand
GGTGTATACAGCGCGGTGCCGGCGCTTGGCAGTGTGCTGGCACTGAGGTCGAACTTCCACAGCGTGCCCTTCAGGTCACCGGCATACACCAGATCGACCGTGCCGTTGCCGTCCTTATCGATCGCGGCTATGCCGCCCAGACCGTTTTCGCTGCCGTCCGCCAACTTGCTGCCAGCGGAGATTTCGGCCAGCTTGACGCCGTCGGATGCCCGGATCACGAACAGCGACGACAACCCACTGGTGCTGTTCAGACCGTTCGGTACCAGCAGCGCAGTCTCGCCGCTGTTGAGCTTGACCAGTTGTGTGGCCGCCATCACGTTGCCCAGATTGGCGTAGCCGGTCGATGCCTCGGTGATCTCCCATTTGGCCATCGCGGCAGCGCCGCCTTCGTCATTGGGCAGTGGATTCGTGATGTTGATCGCAAACAGGCCTTTCGCGCCCGCGCCCAGGCCGGCGAACAGCAGCTTCGCTGATCCGACCTTGCCGATCGTCAGCGGGGCGTCGACGGTGTAGACCAGACCACTGGAGTAACGCGTCGACAGGCTCTTCAGTTTGCCGCCGGCAAACAGCATGGATGGCACGTAGGCGAAACGTTCAACCCCGGTGGCCGCGTCGAAAGCATGCAGCATGCCGTCGTTGGCACCGACATAGACCTCGTTGCCGTCGTAGTAGGGCCGGCTGTGGATGACGCCGCCGATGCGGGAAAAACGTTGGCGGAACAGGCCATTGGGGGCGGTCGAGCTGGTTTCGTTGGTGCTGTCGCCGCGCAGATAGTCGAGCACCTGCGGGCCGCTGGTCGCATCGCCCAAGGTGGCCTGCTGGGTCGCGTTGATCGCCGATCCGCCGCTCCACCGAAATGCCACGCCGACACCCGATGCGCTCGATGTGAAGATCTTGCGCACGCCGGCCGATTGCAGCTGTTCACGGGCGCGCCATTTGACGCTCCAGGAGCCGCTGGCATCGATGTTGTAAGCCACCAGGTCGCCGTCCCAGGTTGCACGCAGATGGTCGCCACGAAACGCCACCGCCGTTCCGCTTGCCATGTTGTAGCTGCTGAAATCGAGCGGCGCAACCCAGGCCACGGGTTGCTGTTCGAGCGCGATCAGTGCATATGAGCGTGCCATGTACAGTCCCACCGACAACAGTGCCGTCAAGCCAAGCAGTGTCGGCGCTAAACGCAAGCGGGTGGCGGGCAACATGGTCTGGTCCTTCGGGGAAAGCATCAATAACAACCGTCAGTGGCGAACATCGTCTCGATCATTCGCGAAGCGCCTCGAGTCGATTCCGAATTCGAAACGACCCTGAACAAATCCACCGCCTTGCACGATCCGGTGCTGCGCTGCCCCAATTGCACACTCGCGCCGGGTAGTTTGACGCTCTTGGACAACTGTTCGACAAGGTAGCGCCCATCCGGCGCCACAATCGAGTTGCTGTCGTTCCAGATCATGGTCGCCGGGTTGCGCTCCAGTGCGGCCAGTTGACCTGCCGGATACAGGCCTTTCAAACTGCCGTCATAAGTCGCAAATCCCGCGGACTGGGCGTTGGCGGCAACGCCCAACCATTGTTCTGCAGTTGCTGAAGTGGCCTCGGCCTTGGAAAAAGCCTGCTGCAGATGCTGAATATTGCCCACCAACTGGTACTGCCCGCGCGACAGAAAAAATGCCGTCACCGACATCAGCCCCATGCCGAGCAGCAAGGCCACGACCACGAGCAGCGACGCACCTCGCTGGCGGCGTCGGCAGGGCAGCTGGCGAGGCTGGAAAGCAATCTGGTTCATTTGAGGATCAGTGGTTGCGCACCTGGATGGTGCTGCTCAGGACAACGCGGCGGTAGTGGTCGCCAGGCGTATAGGTGACATCGCCCATCGTGTAGCTGTCGCTGGCCAAGCCGCCCTCGGGCGTGCTGGCGCGCAGCAGCAGCCAAACCCGTGCCGATGTCACGGTCGTCCAGTCGGTCACCCCGGCCGGGTCGAAATACCGCATGTTGCCGGAGGAGTCGGCAACGCCGAACTGCAACTGCAGGTGCTCGACGTTCGAAGCCACCAGTTCGGGCACCATCACCGGATTGGCGCCGGCGCTCAGGGTCAAGCGGTACAGCGCCGGCACCTTCGGCGATTCGTCTGCCGAGGTTGTGAACTCGTTGATGAAATAGATGTCGCTCACTGCCGGATAGTCGAAGCTTGGTGGCAGCACGGTTGCCGGCGTCTCGCCGCCGAGGAAAACCTTGCCGGCTCCGTACGACGTCCTGGCGTACGGTGCGTTGGCACTGTAGGTGGTGACCGCAGTCAGGCCGAGCCGCCGCAGCGTCAGGACGTCCCCCCGCGCATATTTGCGGTCACTTCCCGCCGCAAGGCAGTTCCCGACGTAGGGATTGCTGTCGTTGGAGGCCGTCAAACCCTGCTTGACCAGGGTTGTGATGCTCGCGCCGCAGCCGAAATCCTTGGCTGCAGCGCCCGGGCTCACCTCGAATTGCGACGCGTCCCAGACCAGCGGGCTCATTGCGGAATGACGAATCTCGCGCGAAAGTGTTTCAAGTGCATATCGGCCGTTGGTCTGGTATTCGCTGACCAGCGAGTTGACCGCCGATACACCGGTCGATGCCGCGAAGCCGCGGATCATGAAGGCAATCAACACCAGGCCAATGGTGATGGCGATCATCAATTCGATCAACGAAACGCCTCGCGCGCAACGCGCAGCTGGGGGCGTTGCGTGAAGGCGTGCCCACTGCAGGCGGTCAGCTGCTGGCATTGCGCACCGTCTTGACGAAAACATAACTGAGCGCCTCTGTGTCACCGGTTTCGACATAGGTCTGGCGACCGCGCCGTTCGCTCCAGTTCAGCGTGATCGTGTAGGTCACCAGCCCGCTTGCTGATGTGCCTGGTATCACGCTGAGGTCGATCAGCGGCAAAGTGGTCGCGACCCGGCCGGTCCATTGGGCGAGATCGAACCCGGCCATTTGGGCTGGCGTGCAGTAGATGGCGGTGCAGTCGCTCGTCATGGCAACTGCGCTGCCGGTGGAAGCCAATGTGTAGCTGCCGCTCTTGGCTGCCGCGAGGTTGGCCTCCATGCGCTCGCTCAGTTCACCGGCCAGCGCAACAGCACGCGCCCGGTTCTCAGCGCTCTTCTGGAATTTCAACGAACTGATTTGCGTGCCAGCGCTGGCCAGCATCCACATCGCGATCAGGAACATCGCGATCAGCACCTCGATCATCGCGAATCCCTTGACCGCTCGCGGGTTTCGGGGAGCCTGGGTGCGGACCATCGGATTACCCCTTGCGAACCGAAACTGCACCGGACGCCGCAAACCGGATCAGCCAACGCGGCGCCGCAGCCAGGCCGGGGCTTGCCTCGAACGGGGTAAAACTGGAAGCGCTCATGCTGCCATTCGGGTTGAAACGCAGCCGGCTGGCCGGGCCGGACAATTTGACAGCCGCGTCGACTGCAGCCTGCCGCCGGATCGGATTCGGGTTGTCTGTAGTCGCCACATCGCATACGCCATTGGCATCGGCGTCATAACACAGCCGCCAGCCCTTGACCCAGTCGGTGGCCACCGGCGCCAGATTGCAAGCGCCGTCGGTGATGCTGGCATCGGCGCACAGCAAGATCGGTACATTGCGTTTCACCGCTTCGATACGACCCTGCGCAATCGAGTCGCTGAGCCGCCTCGCCACGTCCTCGACGCGGCGCGACGTTACGAACCCCATGACACCCGGGGCGACAACGGTCGCCAGCACGGCAACGATGCCAACGCCGAACATCAGTTCAACCAATGTGACACCTCGAGTGCCGGCGTGTATTCCCAAAGACATGAAGCAAGGCCCGTTGTTGGAACCGTCTTCTGTTACATGTGCTGCCATAGTATCGGCAACATCGCGAGCCGCTGAAGCGCGGGTTCGTAGACGGTGGGTTTGGCCTGACAGGCGGTATCTCGAAGCCGTTCACCACAGCCAGCGCAGCGATCTGCCGGCCTCACTTGGCTGCAATGAACGGCGTGTGACGCGCCCGCCGATCGCCAAACCAGTCGCCCGAGTCCGGCAAAGCGGGCGTAAAAAAGCCCGGTGCACGCACCGGGCTAAAGTACCTGTGAATCGGGGGATTCCCAGGGTACCGAGGAGACCAAGCAAAGGTCGGCTGCAGAAATCGATCCGCAGGTGTCTGTATGACTGACCGTTGCTGTCGAAAGTTCGCCCCGGCAAAAAAGATTTACCGTGGCGCCTCGTGGCGCCGACGATCAGGCAGCGCGCTTGGCGGCCTTGGTGGTGGCCTGGCTCGCCTTGACGGCTTGCGAGGTCATGTTCTGGAAGTTTGCTTCGGCGACTTCGGCAGCTTGCTTGCTGGCCTTTTGCACGCTTTCGTAGGCGTTGTTCGCAGCGGCAACAGCCGACTTGACCAACGCGACTGCGTTCTCGCTGCCGGCGGGCGCGTTCTTCGCGGCGCTGTCAACCACCGCCATGAACTTCTTCTGCGAATCGGAAGCGGTTTCCTCGACGACCTTGGTCACTTCGGCGTTGGTGGCGGCGGCGATGTCGTAAACCTGACGGCTGTAAGCAGCGGCCTTCTCGGCAGCCGGTTGCAGCAGGCTGGTCTGAAGTGCGATCAGTTCTTGTGCGTCCTTGACCGACAAGGCGGCCTTGGTGGTTTCGGCTGCTTCGCCCATCGCGGCCTTGGCCAGTTGCAGGTTCAGCTCGACAAGCTTCTCTACGCCTTCGAAAGCCTTGTTGGTCAGGCCGAAAAGGGTTTCGACGTTGGCTTTTTGAGCAGCCATCATTTGTTCTGGGGTCATCATGGTAGTTCTCCGATCAGTCAGGGTTTCAGGTCAACAACAAACTCGTTGAGGCACAGGACGCGAAAATTGTTGCACTGCACCATGAGCAGAAGTATAACCACCGTGTGTGACATTTCAAGTCTTTTTTGCTGCGTTGCAGCAAATTTGACGTGCGCCTCTAAAAGGAGCTGCGCTGTCTCGCATGTGCACAATGGCCGGCCATGCGGGCCTTTCATTCCAGCCAATTTGTCCTGCCGCTGCCACCCGGCCACACCTTCCCGATGGGAAAATACGGTGCGCTTCAGGTGCGCGTGTCAGCCGAGTTGCAGGCTGTCGAGCTGATCGAGGCTCCCGCGGCCACTGACGGCGAATTGGCGCTGGCCCACACGCCTCGCTATATAGATGCGGTCGCCAACGGCTTGCTCAGTGCTGCCGAGCAGCGCGAGATCGGCTTTCCGTGGACCGAGCGGATGGTTCAGCGCTCGCGGCGATCGGTCGGCGCCACCATTGCAGCGGGACGGACCGCGCTGGCTGAGGGGGTGTCGGCCAATCTGGCGGGCGGCACCCACCACGCATCGGCCGACAAGGGCGCAGGCTACTGCGTCTTCAACGATGTGGCGGTCGCTGCGCGGTTGCTGCAGGCCGAATCGCACCGCCTGCATCGTCGATTGTTGCGCGTTGCCGTGATCGATCTGGACGTTCACCAGGGCAACGGCACGGCGGCGATCTTTCGTGAAGACCCGACTGTCTTCACGCTGTCCGTGCATGGTCAAAAGAACTATCCGTTCCGCAAGGAGGCCAGCGACCTGGATGTCGGCCTGCCCGATGGCTGCCGCGACGAAACCTACCTGGCGGCGCTCGACGACGCCCTGAACACACTTTGGGATCGCCACCGTGACGGACCGCCCGGGCTGATCTTCTATCTGGCGGGCGCCGATCCCCATGAAGGCGACCGGCTCGGACGCCTCAAGATCAGTGCCGAAGGACTGGCGCAGCGCGACAGCCGCGTCCTCGACGCCGCGCGCGAGCGCGGCATCCCGGTCGCGCTGTCGATGGCTGGCGGCTATGGGCGGGTCATCGAGCAAACCGTCGCAATCCAGTTCAACACGCTGCAGTTGGCATGTGCGGCACACCGTCAATGGGCAAAAACCACGACGCATGCAGCCCCGGTCGAGGGCTCGGCGATCGGGCTCGACGATGGAACAATGGCAGCATGAGTGCAGTTTTGCCAACGCGCCGCCCGCAGGCGGACGCCAGGAACGCCTATCGACGGTTTCGCCGCCTCGATACCCGCTGGATGGACAACGATGCCTACGGGCATTTGAACAACGTCGTCCACTACAGCTTGTTCGATACCGCCGTCAATGCGATGCTGATCGAGGACGGCGTACTCGACATCCAGCATGGTGCGGTGATCGGGCTGGTGGTCGAGACTCACTGCAACTTCTTCGACTCGATTGCGTTTCCGCAGGCTGTCGATGCCGGCATTCGGGTTGGACACGTCGGACAGTCGAGCGTGCGCTACGAGATCGGCCTGTTCGCTGCAGGCGCCGAGTTGACGGCTGCGCGCGGTCATTTCGTCCACGTCTATGTCGAGCGTGGCTCGCGTCGGCCGACGCCGCTGCCGGCCGCGTTGCGTCGGCTGCTCGACCAATTGCAATGAAATCACTGGAGTTTCGCGTGAATCCTGTTGCCACCGCCCCACCGACAGCCGAGCAGACGGCGCTGATCGACGCCGCCATCACGTCGCGAAAATCGGTGCGTGCCTTCTTGCCGACTCACGTAGCGCGCGCTACCGTAGAAGACATTCTGGCGGTCGCGTCCAGGGCACCGTCGGGCACCAATACCCAGCCGTGGAAGGTGCACGTGCTGACCGGCACTGCACTCGACAGCTTGTCCGAGAAAATCCTCTTCGCCTTCGACAACCCCGCAATTGCCGAAACCCATAAGGAAGAATATGCGTACTACCCGACTGAATGGCGATCACCGTACATCGACCGCAGGCGCAAGGTCGGCTGGGATTTGTATGGCCTGCTCGACATCGGCAAGACCGACAAGACCAGGATGCATGCACAGCACGGACGCAACTACGGCTTCTTCGATGCGCCAGTGGGCATGATGTTCACGATCGATCGGGTGATGCGCCAGGGCAGCTGGCTCGACTACGGCATGTTCCTGCAGAACATCATGGTGGCCGCGCGCGCGCGCGGTCTGCATACCTGTCCCCAGGCGGCTTTCACGCCCTTCCACAAGATCGTGCTCGAACACATCGGTGCCTCGGCCGACGAGATGCTGGTGTGTGGCATGTCGCTGGGCCATGCGGATCCGCAGGCGATCGAAAATACGTTGGTGACCGAGCGCGAACCGGTGGCGGGTTTTTCCGTCTTCCACCCATGAGCCCGCAGGGCCGCCCCAAGGGCGAATTCCGAAGTGCGCAGCACGAAGGTGCCCCAGCGAGCCGCGCCATGACGAATTCTGCGCGGCCGGTATCCACGCGTTCGTCGGCAGGATGCCTGCTGGGGCTGTTCACGCTGTTGCTGGCCCTGGCGCCCACGGCGGCCCACGCTGCCGATTTTGATGGGGCCAGCCTGCAAGCCTGGTGGGGAGTTCCGTTCGCCGGCGTGTTGCTTTCGATCGCGGTGTGGCCGCTCGTCGCACCCCATTTCTGGCATCACCACTACGGCAAGATCGTCACAGCCTGGGCACTGGTGTTCTTTTTGCCGTTCGCCGCGATGTTCGGCATCGGTGTGGCCATCGACGGCTTTCTGCATGCGCTGGTGGCTGAATACATCCCGTTCATTCTGCTGGTCGGCAGCCTGTACGTGATTGCCGGCGGCATCTTCCTGCGTGGCAACCTGCACGGCAGCCCGGCACTCAATACCGGCATCCTGGCAATCGGTTCAATGCTGGCCAGCATCATGGGAACCACCGGTGCATCGATGCTGTTGATCCGCCCGCTGATCCGTGCCAACGACAACCGAAAAAGCGTCGCCCATGTGGTGGTCTTCTTCATCTTCACGGTGTCGAACGCCGGTGGATCGCTGACTCCGCTCGGCGATCCGCCGCTGTTTCTCGGTTTTCTCAAAGGGGTCGACTTCTTCTGGACCGCGCAACACATTTTTCCGGAGACGCTGTTCCTGCTTGGCACGCTGCTGGTGATCTTTTTCTTCCTCGACAGCTGGCACTATCACAAGGAGGGTGTGACCCGCGCTGATCCGACGCCCGACTCGCCAACGGTGGGCTTCGACGGCAAGATCAATTTCCTGCTGCTGGCCGGTGTGGTCGCGCTGGTCCTGCTGAGTGGTCTCTGGAAGTCGGGCACCGCATTTGTGGTGGCCGGCGCCGAGGTCACCTGGGCCAGCCTGACGCGCGACATCGGATTGCTGGTGCTGGCCATCATCTCGATGCAGTTCGCGCCGATGGAGCCACGCGAGCAGAACCAGTTCACCTGGGCACCGATTGCCGAAGTGGCCAAGTTGTTTGCCGCCATCTTCCTGACCATCATTCCGGTGATCGCGATGTTGCGCGCGGGCGTCAACGGACCCTTCGGCGCCATCGTCAGCGCTGTCACCGGCGACGATGGGCAGCCGCTGCCGGCGATGTATTTCTGGGCCAGCGGGGTGCTCTCGTCGTTCCTGGACAATGCCCCGACCTATCTGGTGTTTTTCAACACCGCGGGCGGTGACCCGCAGGTGCTGATGACGACGCTGGCGTCGACATTGGCGGCGATCTCTGCTGGTTCGGTCTTCATGGGCGCCAACACCTACATCGGCAATGCCCCGAACCTGATGGTGAAGGCGATTGCCGAAGACCGCGGTGTCAAGATGCCCAGCTTCTTCGGCTACATGGGCTGGTCGATCGTATTCCTGTTGCCACTGTTCGGCATCATGACCCTGATCTGGTTCTGAGGTGATGTCAGCGATGAAGCCCGAAGTATTGGTGGCCCGTGCCGTTTTTCCGGAAATCATCGAGCGGCTGAGCGAATATTTCGAGGTCAGCCATAACCCGAGCGATGAGGTCTGGAGCAAGGCGGAGCTGACGCGCAGGCTGGCGTCCAAGCTTGGCGCCTTCACGACCGGCAGCGAGCGCATCGATGCCGACGTGCTGGCGGCCAACCCGCAGCTCAAGGTCGTCGCCAACATGGCAGTGGGTTACAACAATTTCGATGTGCCGGCTTGCACGGCGCGCGGCGTGTTGTGCACCAATACGCCGGATGTGCTGACCGAGACGACCGCCGATTTCGGATTCGCGTTGATGATGGCGACGGCGCGTCGGCTGACCGAAAGTGAACATGCGCTGCGCCGTGGCGAGTGGACCAAGTGGGGCTACGACATGTTCACCGGCAGCGACATCCATGGCTCGACGCTCGGCATCCTGGGCATGGGCCGCATCGGGCAGGCAATCGCGCGTCGGGGTGCGCACGGATTCGGCATGCAGGTGATTTATCACAACCGCTCACGGCTCGATGCCGCCACGGAGAAGACGCTGAGCGCGCGCTATGTCAGCAAGGACGAATTGCTGCAACAGGCCGATCACCTGGTTCTGGTGCTGCCGTATTCGAGTGAGACGCATCACAGCATCGGCGCGGCCGAACTGGCGCTGATGAAACCGACCGCCTGCCTGACCAACATCGCGCGTGGGGGCATCGTCGATGACGCGGCGCTGGCGCATGCGCTGTCGGCGCGGCAGATCGCTGCGGCCGGGCTGGACGTATTCGAGGGCGAGCCGACCGTCAACCCGGCGTTGCTGAAGCTGCCGAATGCCGTGCTGACGCCCCACATCGCCAGCGCGAGTGTCGCCACGCGACGGGCAATGGCCAGTCTGGCAGCCGACAACCTGATTGCCGGGCTCGGCTTCGGGCCGCACGCGGGCCGCCCGCCGACGCCGATCAATCCGCAGGTTCTGGCTTCCTGACTGACCACCTTCCGGCGGGCCACCGCCTGCGACAATCGACGCATGCTTCCTGAATATTGGCTCTGGCTGATCTGCGGCCTGGCCGCGCTGCTGGTACTGCTCGTGATCGGCTTGTACAAGCGCCTGCGAAACGAATCCGGCGCCGATCGCCGCGCTGAACTTCAAACCACCGCGGTGCTCGCCGCGCTGCAACGCAGCAGCGAGCGCATCGAACAGGAATTGCGCAGTGAAATCGGTCGCAGTGCATCGGGCACGCGGGTCGAGTTGGGGCAGACACTGGGCAGCCTGCAACAGATGCTTTTGAACCAGCAGGGTGAGGTGGCGCGAATTCAGAACGAGCAAATCGATCAGCTGCGCCTGCAGCTCGGCACGATGCAGACCGCGGTCGCCCACGCGGTTCAGGCGGCGGCGCAACTTCAGCACACCCAGGCACAACAAGCACGCGAAGCGCAGGATGTGGCGCTGCAGCGATTTGCGAGCAGCTTCGGCGCGCAGTTGCACGCCTTGGGCGAGGCCAGCGAGCGGCGTCTGAGCGAAGTGCGCACGACGGTCGAGCAGCGGCTGACCAGCCTGCAACAAGGCAACGAGAGCAAGCTCGAGCAGATGCGGCTGACGGTCGATGAAAAGCTGCACGCGACGCTCGAGCAACGCCTGGGCGAAAGTTTCAAACAGGTTGCCGAGCGGCTCGAACAGGTGCACCGCGGGCTGGGGGAAATGCAATTGCTGGCCCGCGATGTCGGGTCGCTGAACCGGGTGCTGACGAACGTGAAAACGCGCGGCATCTTCGGAGAGGTTCAACTGGCCGGCCTGCTCGAGCAGGTATTTGCTGCCGAGCAATATGCGGCCAATGTCGAGACCGTTCCGGGTAGCGGGGCACGCGTCGAGTTTGCGTTGAAGCTGCCGGGGCGCCGCGAAGACGGCGCGCCGTTGTGGTTGCCGATCGATGCCAAATTCCCGCGCGAAGACCACGAGCGATTGCTCGATGCACAAGAACGTGCCGATCTGCCGGCTGCCGAAGCCGCGGCCAAGGCGATCGAGCAGCGTCTGCGCCTGGAGGCGCGCAGCATTGCCGCCAAATACCTGTCGCCACCGCATACGACCGACTTTGCGATCCTGTTCGTCCCGACCGAAGGCCTGTATGCCGAAGCCTTGCGCAGGCCCGGTCTGGTGGAAAGCCTGCAGCGCGAGAGCAAGGTCATGCTGGCCGGCCCGACAACCTTGCTGGCAACATTGAACAGCCTGCAAATGGGCTTTCGAACGCTGGCCCTGGAAAAGCGCTCAGCCGAAGTCTGGGAGGTGCTGGGCGGTGTCAAGACCGAGTTCGCGAAGTTCTCCGACATCTTGTCGAAGACCCGCAAGAAGCTCGAGGAAGCCGCCAACACCATCGAACATGCGCAGACCCGAACCCGCGTGATGACACGCAAGCTCAAATCAGTCGAGGCGCTGGGCGACACCCAGAGCCGGCAGTTGTTGCCGGGACTGTACGACGAGGCCGTCGAAGCCGCTGATGACGAAATCGCCTGAGCCGGGCTCGGACGCTGAGGCGGAACCCGCGCCAGAGGCCCTCGGCAATGCCGGTCAAATGACGGGCAGCAGCGCCGATCCGGCGGTCCGCACGCGTTTCTCTCGCGTACTGCTGGCCTTGATTCTCGGCCAGATCAGCCTGCATGCGTGCATGACCGGGTTGCGCGTCGCCGCGCCGTTGCAGGCATTGCGGCAGGGGCATTCCGAATGGGCCGTCGGTGTCGTATTGGCGCTATTTGCGCTGGCCCCGATCGTGTTGGCGATGCCGGCGGGGCGGATGGCCGACCGCCATGGTTATCACCGGCCGTTCCATATCGCGGTTGGCATGGCATGTCTCGGCGGCGTTGCAGCCACCATCAGCAGCCACTATCTGGCGATGTGCCTGGCTGCGCTGCTGGCCGGTGCCGGCGCCAACATCGGGCTGATCACGATCCAGCGCCGGGCCGGGTACCTGGCCGTCAACAACATCGAGCGGATTCGCGTCTTCAGCTGGCTGGGCCTTGCGCCGGCCTTGTCGAACGTGATCGGCCCGGTGACGGCCGGTTTCCTGATCGACCTCGCTGGTTTTCGGATGGCTTTCGGCGTGCTCGCGTTGATGCCTTTGGCCGCACTGGCCTGGTCACGCTTCGTTCCGCGCGAAGCCGCGCGACCGAGTCCGGTCAAGATCGAGACGGCGGGTGTGTCCGTCGGTCTGCCCAGCCGCTCGTGGGACCTGCTGCGCATCCCGGCGTTTCGCCGGCTGCTACTCGTCAACTGGGTCTTTTCGGCTTCGTGGGATGTGCACACTTTCGTGTTGCCGGTTCTCGGTCACGAGCGCGGCCTCAGCGCATCGCAGATCGGCATCGTGATCGGGGCATTTGCGCTGGCCGTGGCAGGTGTTCGACTGATCATTCCCATGTTGGCCCACAGACTCACCGAAGCACAGGTGCTGGCCTTTGCGATGTTCGGTGCAGCGGCGGTATTCGCGGTCTATCCGTTTGCTCACATCACGGTGTTGATGAGCTTGTGTGCCGTGCTACTGGGCATGGCGCTCGGTTCGGTTCAGCCGATGATCCTGTCCAAACTGCACCAGATTACGCCCGACGACCGCCACGGCGAGGCGATTGCCCTGCGTTCGGTGGCGATCAACATGTCGAGCAGCCTGATGCCGCTGCTGTTCGGTCTGCTCGGCGCGGCGATCGGCGCCGCCAGCCTTTTCTGGGTGATGTCGCTGGCGCTGGCCGCAGGCGGCCGCGGCGCGCGCCAGCTTTGAAGCCGGCCATGCCCCGAGGAAACGCCGGGCCGCCCCAAGTTTCCTCGAGCCCCCGCGGGGGGCAGGCGGGCGAAGCCCGGCCGTGGGGCTCCATCGCTGCTTCAAAACCGGATACCGCTGGGGGCCGGCGGCGGGGCGACGGCCGGCGGCGGCGGTGTCGGTGCGACCGTGGTTGGGACCGGCGCCGCAGCGGCGACCAGCGGCATCGGTTCCGGTGCCGCGTAGCCCGCCGGCAGGCGCGACTGCTTCGGGTAACCGGCGGCGTCCAGATACGAGGTCCATTGACCGGCCGAATAGCCGCGCAACACCTGGCTGCCAATCATCAGCACGGGCAGCTGCTTGGCGCCGGTCGCGCGTTCAAGGGCTTCACCGTCGCCGTCGTTCACCACTCTTTCGTGATACGGAATACCGCGCTGGCGCAGATACTGCCTGCCCGCGTCGCAACCCTCACAGCCTTTCTGGCCATACAGCGTGACGGGATAGCGGCCGACCGTCTGCCGCAATTCGAATGGCAGCGTGGCGGCCGCCGACAGCTGGCTGACAGTTGTCGGGGTATCCATCTGTTCGACCTTGCCCGGCGCGCGGCCAGGCTGTCGATCGGAGTGGCTGACCGTCCCGCCGGGGCCGACCGGCTTGTGCTGCGCTGTCGTGCTCAGTGGCAGGCCGAGCGCGAAGCCCAGCGCGAGCAACCTGATTGGACGGCCGTTGAAATCGCTACGCTGACCCATCTCGAGATCCTCAATTCATGCCTTGGTGACGAAGCAAGGCTTCGATGCGCGGCTCTCGGCCGCGGAATTCCTTGAAGCTTTCCATTGCCGGCCGACTGCCGCCGGCCTCCAGAACGGCCTTGCGGTAGCGACGACCGGTTTCGACATCGAGAACCCCGCCTTCGTTGGCCGATTGTTCCTCGAACGCGCTCCACACATCGGCGCTGAGCACCTCGGCCCATTTGTAGCTGTAATAACCGGCCGAATAGCCGCCCGCAAAGATGTGCGAGAACCCGTGCTGAAAGCGGTTGAAAACGGGAGGAGGCATGACGCTGACTTCGGTGCGCACCTCGTCGAGCAGTGCCTGGATATCCGCCTCGCGGCCAGGCTCGCCGTACAGGCGCATGTCGAACAGCGCGAACTCGACCTGCCGCAGGGTTTGCAGGCCACTCTGGAAATTTTTTGCCGCGAGCATCTTGTCGAAGAGTTCGCGTGGCAATGACGCGCCGGTGTCCACATGCGCTGTGAGCCGCTTGACGACTTCCCATTCCCAACAGAAGTTTTCCATGAACTGGCTTGGCAGTTCGACCGCGTCCCATTCGACACCCGAAATGCCAGCCACGCCGATTTCGTCGACCTGAGTCAACATGTGGTGCAGGCCATGACCGAACTCATGGAACAAGGTCGTAACGTCGTCGTGTGTCAACAGCGCAGGCCGCTGCTTGCCATCGCCCATCGGCGGCGGCGTGAAGTTGCACACCAGGTGGGCGACCGGCGTTTGCGGGGTGCTCGTCGGCGTGTCAGGCCGGGCCCAGCGGCCGCGCACATCGTCCATCCACGCGCCGGGCTGCTTGCCGTTGCGTGCGTATGGATCGAGAAAGAACTGACCAACCAGCTCACCCGCGCGTTCGATGCGGAAAAATTTGACGCTCGGATGCCATACCGGCGCTTCATCCTGTCGGATCTCGACTTCGAACAGCGTTTCGATGATTCGGAACAGTCCGTCCAGCACCTTGGTCTCGGTGAAATATTGCTTCACTTCCTGGTCGCTGAAGGCGTAGCGCGCCTGCTTCAAATGCTCGCTGGCAAACGAGGTGTCCCAGGCTTGCAGATCGTCCAGACCGAGCTGATCGCGGGCAAAATCCTGCAACTCGGCGAGATCGCGTTCGGCGTACGGACGCGCCCGCCGTGCCAGGTCACGCAGGAAGTCGAGCACCTGAGCCGTCGATTCGGCCATTTTCGCAACCAGTGACAGTTCGGAGTAGCTGGAGTAGCCGAGCAACCCGGCTTCTTCTTGACGCTGCGCGACCAGCTCGCGCATCAGCGGACCATTGTCCAGTTCGGCCGGACCGAATTCGCTCGCGCGCGTGACATGGGCTCGGTACAGTTTTTCGCGCAGCTGGCGATTCTCTCCATACTGCATCACCGGGAAATAGACAGGAAAGTGCAGCTTCAGCTTGTGGCCTTCCTTCCCTTCGGCCTGCGCCTGGGCCCGGCTCGCCTCGCGCGCATCGGCCGGAACACCGGCGAGATCTTCGGCGGTGACGTACAGGGCGAAGCCGTCGGTTGCGTCGAGCACATGTTCAGAAAACTTCTGGGCCAGCTCGGCTTGGGCTTCCTGCAA
The DNA here is from genome assembly GCA_038221635.1 of Burkholderiales bacterium. Lineage (GTDB taxonomy): Bacteria > Pseudomonadota > Gammaproteobacteria > Burkholderiales > Burkholderiaceae_C > Ideonella_A. Next base: position 5,423 of record JBBRID010000013.1, on the reverse strand, counting down.
TTGTGCAAAGCGCTGTTTGGCTACACCGCGGAGTTCTGCACCCGACAACACAAAATCACGCAGTGCATTCGACAGCGCCTTGCGCCGAGCCGGATTCAGCGATGCCGAGGCCGGACTCTGCATGACGGCCTTGTATTTGGCGTACAGCTGCTCATTGGCACCGAGGCGGGTGTGGAACTCGGTGACGCGCGGCAGATTCTCGTTGTAGACGGCGCGCAGCTGCGGTGTGTCGGCCACGCCGTTGAGGTGGCTGACGGCACCCCAGGCCCGGCCTAGGCGTTCAGTCGCGACGTCGAGCACCTTCGACAGTGCGTCGTAGTCGGCGGGAAAGTCTTCAGCCGTCACCTGGACTAGGGCCGCATCGGCTTCGTGCAACAGCACGTCCATCGCCGGACCGACGTGTTCGGGACGGATCTGGTCGAAGTGCGGCAGATTGGAGAAGTCGAGCAGGGGATTGGTATTCATCGCAGTCAAGAAGTTCAAACGGATTGGAACGCGCCGCGGCCGACACGTTCCGCAGCTTGCAGGGTATTCATCAACAACATCGTGATCGTCATCGGACCCACGCCGCCGGGAACCGGCGTGATGGCCGATGCCACTTCACGAACGGCCGCGAAATCGACGTCGCCGCAGAGTTTGCCTTCGTCGTTGCGGTTCATGCCGACATCGATCACGACCGCGCCGGGTTTGACCATCGAGGCCGTCAGCGTGTTGCGGCGGCCAACCGCGACGACGACGATATCGGCCTGGCGGGTGAATGAGGCCAGATCCGCTGTCGCGCTGTGACAGATGGTGACGGTGGCACTGGCTTGCAAGAGCAGCATCGCCATCGGCTTGCCGACGATGTTGCTGCGCCCGATCACCACCGCGTGCTTGCCTCGCGGATCGCATCCGACCGATTCGAGCAGCTTCATGCAACCATAAGGCGTGCAGGGCTTGAAGCCTGCCGACGCCGAACCGTCGCCGGACAAACGGCCGACCATCAAGGCCCCCGCATTGGCGACGTGAAAGCCGTCGACATCCTTGGCCGGCGCAATGGCCTCGATCACACGCTGTTCGTCGATGTGGGGCGGCAGCGGCAATTGCACCAGGATGCCGTGGATCGCCGGGTCGCGGTTCAGATCGTCGATGCGCGCCAGCAAATCGCCTTGTGTGAGTTCGACGCCATGCGATTCGAGCACCGAATGCAGGCCAGCTTCAGCGCAGGCCTTGATCTTGTTGCGCACGTAGACCTTGCTGGCGGCGTTGTCACCGACGACGATCACGGCGAGGCCGGGTTTGACGCCGCGCTCGGTCAGGCGACTGACGCGCTCGGCGATTTCGATTCGGAGTTTGCGGGACAGCTCGTTGCCGTCGATCAACAGGGCAGACATCGGATGATTTGGCTTCGAAAATGCAAAAGGCCGCACAGGGCGGCCTCGGGGTGACAAGTGACGGCGACCGAAGGTCTTGCCGTCATCCGGCTTTCGCTTGAGCGCCGAGCGCGATCTTCAGCAGGTCGGCAACGGTGTTGGCGTTGAGCTTTTCCATGATGTTGGCACGGTGCGCTTCGACCGTCTTGATGCTGATGCCAAGGTCGTCGGCAATCTGCTTGTTCAGGCGGCCAGCGACGATGCGCTCGAGCACCTGAGACTCACGGGTGGTCAACCGCGACAACAGCGCATCCCGGCTCGCCGCTTCCTGGTGCTGGCTGAATGCCGAGCGGGCCTGTTCCAGCATGCTCTCGACCAGGGACAACAACTCTTCTTCCTTGAACGGTTTCTCGATGAAATCGAGCGCACCCTTTTTCATGGTCGTGACAGCCATCGGCACGTCGCCATGGCCGGTGATGAAGACGATCGGCAGCGGGCTGCGGCGCTCCATAAGGCGGTCTTGCAATTCGAGTCCGCTCATGCCATCCATCCGGATATCGGCGATCAGGCAGGCGACTTCGCGCGGATCGAAGCGGGACAGAAACGACTCGGATGAATCGAAACATTTGACCCGGTAGTCTTTGCCTTCGAGCAACCATTGCAATGAGTCGCGCACTGCCTCGTCGTCATCGACGACGTAGACGGTGCCCTTTTTCGGAATCAGGCTCATGTCGTGACTGCTGGTTTGGGGGAAGTGGACGCCTCGAGGCGCGATGAATCGACCGGCAATGTGAATGAAAAACAGCAACCGACCGCTACCTCACCATTGTAGAGGTTCTGCGCGCGGATCCGGCCCCGGTGCGACTCGATAATCGTCCGGCACAGGCTCAGACCGATTCCTAGCCCTTCCGCCTTGGTCGAGAAAAATGCTTCGTAGAGCCGCGGTATCACGGCATCCTTGATGCCTGGCCCCATGTCGGTGACGCTGAATTCGATCACACCACCTTCCTCGGGTGTGTGTTTCGGAACGACACGCAATTCGATGCTGCGCCGGGATGGTGGCAGGTCGGCCGAATCGATGGCCTCGGCGGCGTTCTTGAGCAGGTTCAGCAGCACTTGCTCGATCAGGATCGGGTCGGCCATCAGTGGCGGCAGACGCTGCGCAACGTAGGTGCGGATGGCCACATTGCGCCGCCGCAGCTCGATGCCCGCCAGCTCGACCGCATCCTCGACGATGTTGCCGGCCCGCGTGATCTGACGCTGCGGCTCGCTGCGTTTGACGAAGGCACGGATGCGGTGAATGATCTGGCCGGCGCGCTGCGCCTGCCTTGAAGTCTTCTCGAGCGCGGCGATCAGATCCTCCTTCTCGATCGCGTCCTTGCGAACCCGGCTGATCATGCCGTTGCAATAGTTGGCGATTGCGGTCAAGGGCTGATTCAGCTCGTGCGCCACTGACGACGCCATTTCGCCCATCGTCACCAATCGGCTCGTCACCTGTGCCTTCTCGGCCTGGTTGGCTGCCAGGGCGGCAGCATTTCGGCGGGCGGTGATATCGGTTGCGATCAGCATCTGCGCCAGACGGCCATCGGTCCATTGCAGATAGCGCGCGCGGACCTCGAACCATTTGCTGAGGCTTTCGATCTGGACTTCGCGCGAGTCCGAGCCGGCATCGGTGATCTCCTGCGTCGGCAGACCGCCGAGGTCGTCGACTTCATCGTCGAACTGGCCGCGCATCGCATTGCTGATTTCGCCGCCGGCCATCTGCAGGTGGCCTTCGCCGTCCGCACCGAACCACAGCCGGTACGAACGGTTGGCAAACAACAATTCGCCTTGCTGGACAGACATCACTGACACCGCAGCATCCAGGCCCTCGAGCACTGTCGTGAAGCGTTCGTGCGAGGCCGACAACTGGTCGCGCACGCGTTTGGCCTCGGTGATGTTGGTCATCGACGTCATCCAGCCGGTTTGCACGCCTTTCGGATCGATCAGTGGCGAAACGTACATTCGCGAGTCGAACAAGGAGCTGTCCTTGCGCATCACCTTGACTTCGATGCCGCCGGCCGGACTGCGGCCCCGGAGCTCCTGCTGCACCAGCCGGGTGTTCTCTTCGTAGCGACCAGGCGGCCAGTATGGGAAAGGCGGGCGACGGTCGATCAGCTCGGCTTCCGAAAAACCGGTCATCGCGCAGAACGCAGGGTTCACGTAGGTGATGCAACCGTCCATGTCCATCGCGCGCATGCCGGTCAGCATCGAGTTTTCCATTGCACGTCGGAAGTTCGCCTCCGACACCAGCGTTTCCTGCATTTGCAGGCGCCGCCGCATGTGCCGCCAGGTACCGAGCAGCATCCATACCGTCAGCACGCTGAGTGCAGCGACCATCCAGAACAAGGTGTTGCTGATCAGACCGATCGACGTGCGATAGCCCTGCGCCTGCAGCGCGATGCCGTTGTTGGCCGGTGCGAGCGGCGACTGATGCACGATCGATGGCCGCCGAGATGCATCGCCGGGTGATTTCAACACCGTGCTGGCCAGGATGTTGCCGCGGTTGTCGATCAGGTTGATGGTGTGGCGTTGCGCCACCTCGGTCGGCACATAGAAACGCAGCAGGCTCTCGGTCGAGTATTCCGCGATCAAATCGCCGCTGAAGATGCCGCGATCGATCAGCGGGATGTGCAGCTGCAGCACGGTCACGCCCAGATCATTGGTGAAAGCACCTGAATAGACCGGCTGACGCAGCGTGTTGGTGGCGAGGTATGCCGTCTCGGCCGGCGTCATCTGATTTGCTTTCGGGATCGACTTGTCCAGGTCGCCGAGCGGATTGCCTGAATCGAGTGCAAACAACGGCGCGACGTAGGCGCCCTGGCGCTCACGACTGGCATCGACCCAGATCAGTCCGGTGACCTCCGGGCGCTCCTGTGTGAAGGATGCCGCCTGCTGTGCGAAGTTCTCGACGATGACAGCGCCGGTGACGATCTCGCGCGCAATCCGGAACAGCTGTTCCTGGTTTTCGATCAGACGCAGGCGGATCTGCTGCTGGGCAATTTCGGTATCGCGCTGTACTGATTCCTGCTCCCGCTCGAATTCCTCATTGCGCAAGTACCAGAACGCCGAGATGATGGCTGCCAGAAACAACACGACCGAGAACAGCGGCGCCAGCGTCGCGAAGCTATCCTGACTCGAAGGCGACTGCTTGCGCCACCAACGGCCGAAAAGCCGCCGCGCCAGGGTCGGTCGTCCTTTCGACGTCCCGTGAATCGGGCGATTTGACTGCATCGGCAGATTATCGCGGGTCGAGCGAATGGGGCGTAGCCAGAGACATCAAGCAGATGATTTGAATTTCGTAATGTAAAATTGAATAGCGCTATTTGAAATATTGGCAATTTATGCGAAACTTCCAGCCGATCGTCAAAACCACTTTCAAACAGGAGACAAGCAAACATGTCAGCCATGCCTGAGCCGTCGACACCCCTTCACGGCACCGCCAACGATTCCGACTCACAGGAAACAAGGGAATGGATCGACGCCTTGTCGGCCGTGATTGCCAATGAAGGCCCTGAACGTGCCCATTTCCTGATTGAGGAACTGCTGGAACACGCGCGCCAGAACAGCATCGACATGCCGTTCTCCGCCACCACGGCCTACGTCAATACGATCGAGGCCGATGAAGAAGAGCGCAGCCCCGGCAACCTCGAACTGGAGGGCCGACTGCGCGCCTACATGCGCTGGAATGCGATGGCGATGGTGGTCAAGGCCAATCGGCAGCATGTCGAGGATGGCGGCGATCTCGGTGGGCACATCAGTTCTTTCGCGTCGGTGGCGCACATGTTCGCTGCCGGCTTCAATCATTTCTGGCATGCCGATACTGCCGAACGCGGTGGCGACCTGCTGTATATCCAGGGCCATTCGGCGCCCGGTATCTATGCGCGCGCCTTCCTCGAGGGTCGACTGACCGAGGAACAATTGCTGAACTTCCGGCAGGAAGTCGACGGCAAGGGTCTGTCGAGTTATCCGCACCCGAAGCTGATGCCGGAGTTCTGGCAATTTCCGACCGTCTCGATGGGCCTAGGCCCC